>NZ_JABXGF010000012.1:0-65125 GCF_025407985.1 Curtobacterium sp. C2H10
ACCCGGCTCGGTCCGGACGCGGCCGTCGGCACCGTCGGCCGTCGGACGGTCGACGTCGTGCTCCGCCCGCCCGCGGGGGCCGACGTCCCCGCGGTCGCCGCGACCGACGCCGTGACCGCGGAGTTCGCCGCGATCGACGCGCAGCCCGGCGTCACCGCGCGGGTCCGCGTGCAGCCGACCGGACGGGTGGACGGATGAACGCCACGAACCGCGTCGTCGGACGGACGACGCTCGTGCTGGTCGGACTCGCGCTGCTCGTGCTCGGCGTCGGGGCGATCCTCGTCCAGACGCTGCCGTGGGCGGCCACGGCGTGGCACGAGCGTGCCGGCGTGCTCGACGCCCTGGGTGCGGATGCCCCGCGCGAGGCATCGGTGACGGCGTGGACCTGGGTCCTCGGCGGCGCGGTGGTGCTCGGGGTCCTGGCGATCGTGGTGCTGTCGACGCTCGGTGGCGGTCGGGTCGGCACCGTGGTCGAGGACGACGGGTCCGCCGGCGGGGTCGCCGGTTCGGTCCGGATCGACGCCGCTGCGGTGCAGCACGCGCTGTCGTCGGCGATCGGTGCCATGCCGCAGGTGGGCTCGCTCGCGGTCGACGTGTTCCGGGTCCGGGGCAGCCGGGCGATCCGGATCCGCGTCCGACCCCGTCGCGGAGCCTCGCCGCGCGACATCACGTCCGGGGTGGAGGACATCGTCGCCGACCTGGACGCCCTGCTCGGGGACCGTCTGCCGGTCCTGCTCGAGATCGCCCGGGGTGGCGCGGGCTCCGGCCGCACGGACCGGGTGCACTGAGGTCGGCATGCCGCGCTCGATCGACGGACTGTCCCGCGCGCGGGGTGCCGTCGCGGTGCCCGCGGTCGTCCGTGGCGTCGCACGGGGTCGTCCGGTGCAGGCCGTGTGGGTCAACGAGATCGGTGGCCGGACGTTCCGCATCGGTGCGGACGGCCTGGCCGAGGAGTACGTCAAGGTGCTCCCGCACGCCTACGCGCCGTGGATCGTCGGCGAGGCCGCACGCCTGACCTGGGCCTCCCGGTACGCGCGGGTCCCGGAGCTCCTCGACCACGGGGTCGACGACGAGGGGGCCTGGCTCCGCACCCGCGCGCTGCCGGGGTGGAGCGCGGTCGACCCCCGGTGGCACGACGAACCGCGCACGGCCGTGATCGCGGCCGGCGAGGGACTGCGGGCGCTGCACGACACCCTGCCCGTGCTCGACTGCCCGTTCGAGTGGTCCACCGTGCAGCGGGCCGGACGGGCCCGCGCTGCCGGTGCCGACCCCGAGGCGCTCGGTCCGGAGCCGCCCGTGGACCGCGTGGTGGTGTGCCACGGCGACCCGTGCACGCCGAACACCCTGATCGGCGCGGACGGCCGGTTCGCCGGGCACGTCGACCTCGACGCCCTCGGCATCGCCGACCGCTGGGCGGACCTGGGCGTGGCGACGATGGCGCTCGGGTGGAACTACGGCCCCGGGTGGGACGGACTCTTCCACGAGGCGTACGGGCTGCCCGTCGACGAGGAGCGGACAGCCTGGTACCGGGCGCTGTGGAACCTGGACGACGACGGCATCGAGACCGCTTCCGGCACGGAGACCGCGTCCGGCACGGAGACCGCCGACGGGACGAGCGCCGGACCGGATGCCGGACGGGACGGCTAGAAGGCCACGCCCCGCGCCTGCATGAACGGCACCGGGTCGACCGTGGCGCCGTTCACGTGGACCTCGAAGTGCGTGTGGCAGCCGGTCGAGTTGCCGGTGGAGCCGACGAGCGCGATCAGCTGCCCGGCCGACACCTGCTGGCCGGGGCTGACCCGGAACCCGCCGTTCACGATGTGCCCGTAGGCCGTCTGGACCCCGCCGCCGTGGCTGATCCGCACGTAGTTGCCGTACCCGCCGTACCAGCCGGCGTAGTCGACCGTGCCGGCCGCCGCCGCGACGATGGGCGTCGAGCACCCGCTCGCGAGGTCGGCGCCGTCGTGCTTGATCACGGTGCCGTAGATCGGGTGCACGCGGTACCCGTAGGGGCTGATCACGTACCCGCTGGCCGGACGGACCCAACCCGTCCCCGAGCCGGACCCCGGCGAACCGCTGGAACCCGAGCCGCTGCTGCCGGTACCGCCACCCCCGCCGCCGCTGCCGGCGTTGGCCGCGTTCGCGGCGTTCTGGGCGGCGATGGCCCGGAGGTAGGCCTCGCGCGCGGCCTTCTCCTCCGCCGCCTTGCGCACGGCCTCGCCCTTGGCGAACTCGGCCTCGGTCCGGACCCGGCCGGAGGTCAGCGTCGCGAGCTGGGCGTCGAGCCGTGCCTTGTTGGTCTGCTGTTCGTCGTAGGCGGCCTGTACCTTGTCCGCCGCGGCCTGGGAGGCCTGCATGCGGCGCTCGGCCTCGGCAGCGAGGTCGTCGAGCGCCTCGGACGCACGGTCGGCCTGCGCGGTGAGGGACCGGGCGACTGCGGCGTCGGCGGTGGCTGCGGCCTCGACGCGTTCGGCCTGCTCGGAGAGCTTGCTGAGCGCACCGAGGTTGTAGAGGAGGTCGCTGGCGTCCTGGCCGCCGGAGATCACGGACGCGGTGACGTCGGCGCCGCCGGACCGGGCCATCTGGGCGGCGAACTGGCCCGCCTGGGCGGCGCTCTGCTCGGCGACCTCGGCGTGGTCGTCGGCGTCGGCGCGGAGCCGCTGTTCCTTCTCGGCGGCGTCCTGCGCTTCGCTCTGCGCATCGAAGAACTCGGTGCCGAGGCGCTCGGCCTCGGCCTCGGCCGCCTTCACCTTGCTCGACAGCCCGGAGATGATGCCGCGGATCTCGGTGATCTGGTCCTGCTTGTCGGACTCCTGCCCGCGCGCGGCCATGACCTCGTCCCACGAGGGGTAGGTCGCCGCGCTCGCCACCGGCGCGTCGAACACCACCGTGCCGACGAGGCCCGCGAGCGCGAGGCCGGTGGCGGCGAGACGGAGTCGGACGGCGGCACGGGGACGGGAGTGGCTGGTGGGACGAGTCACGGGCACGAGCCTATACATCCGTTCAGGCACGATCGGCCGTCGCCGCGCGGCTGTGGACAACTTCGCAGGGCGGGCGTTCAGAAGCCGCGTTCCCGCCGGACGGCATCGGCACTGTCGACGACGTCCCGCTGCAGGACGGCGGCGCCCGACGTCCCGGCGTAGTCGTACACGTCGAACCCGGTGCAGTGGGTGATCGTCGCGGGCGGGCCGAGCGAGTCCTCGACGGCGGTCGTCCAGACGTCGCCGGACCCGATCACCACGAAGGTCGGCGCGGCGTCGCGGTAGGCCCCCAGGTCGACGAGCCAGGGGTAGGTCGCGAACGTGTCCCGCACCTGCAGCAGTTGCACGTTCGTGGACGCGTACGTGGCGAGCGGGCGGATCGTCCAGAACTGCCCGACCCCGACGACGTCCCGCCCGTCGGCCCAGCGGTCGAGGCAGGCCGCCGGGTCGTACCGCGCCTGTGCGACCGCGCGGGCGGTGCTCGGTGCGGTGGCGGTCCCGGCGAGCAGCACCCCGGCGGCCGCGAGGGCGAGCACGGCCCGGATGCCGCGTCGCGGCCGGTGCACCTGGGTCCGTCGGACGGCGGTGCGGGCGAGCTCGGCGACCGCGACCAGGGCGAGCAGCGGTGCCGTGACGATCGGCTCGAGGTAGCGCGGGGTCTCCGAACCCGCGACGACGACCCCGACCGACACCGCCACGACGGTGACGAGCGCGAGCGCTGGGGCGACGAGGACGGTCCGCGAGGTCCGGACCCGCCACGCCCAGACGGTGCCGCCGACCGACAGGAGCACCCCCACGAGCAGCAGGAGCAGCCCCGCGTCGCCCGCCGCCGACCCCGCGCGGTCGTCGGTGAGCGCGGCGAAGAACCCGAGCGTCTCGCCGGCCCGCGACGGCTGGACGTAGGTCGACGGGTCGAGGGACACGAACGGCCGCAGCGGGATCCGCAGCAGGTACCCGACGACGGACCCGAGGGTGAGCGTCGCAGCGAGCAGCCCGACCGGACGCCACGGGAGCCGGCGGGCGAGTGCCAGGAGCACGAGGGTCACGACGACCGGGGCGGCCGACCACGGGACGTACAGCGGGTTCGACGCCGTCGTGCACGCGGCGACGAGGCCGAGCACGACGAGGACCGTGACGGACGCCCGCCCGAGCCGCACCGCACGGAGCACGAGCACCGCGGTGCCGAGCATCGCCAGCACCGCGCCGTAGTAGTACGTCGTCGTGAGGAGCAGGGACGCGAGCTCCAACGAGGTCGCGGTGGCCGACGACTCGGTGAGCACCAGGAGTGTCACGAACCCGAGGGCGACCGCGGACACCGCGATCCGGGCCGACCGCCGGGCCGCCGGCATGAGCTCGTTCGCCGCGGCCCGGACGAGCGCGTACACGGCGAGCAGCACGAGGACGCCGTTCAGCGCGAGCGCCTGCTGCGGCGTGGCCGTCACGAGGGAGCACAGGAGGTAGACCGGCAGCTCCGGGAAGAAGAACAGCGCCGGGGACATCGCCCACTCGAACGGCTGCCCGAGCTGCATCGACCGTTCGACGAGCGGCAGCAGCACCGAGTCCCCGTCGTACCAGAGCAGGGCGACCCTGGAGGTCGCGACGACGTGGCGCAGGGCGATGACGGCCAAGGCCAGCGCGACCAGGGCGCCCAGGGCCTCCTGGCCGACCGCGAGCCGTCGCGCGCGCCACCGCGAGCCGCCCGTCGGACGCACGACCTCGCTGACCGGGCGCGCGTCGGAGGACATGACCGGAGCGTACCGAGCGTGGCTCGCAGCGCACCCCACCCACACGGGGCAGCGCGCTGCGGGGACGACCGGCTACCCTTGTGGGCTGTGACCGACGCGCGCGACCAGCTCATCCAGTTCATCACGGACGAAGCGGTGTTCCACGGAGACTTCACCCTCACCAGCGGGAAGAAGGCGACGTACTACATCGACCTCCGCAAGGTGAGCCTGGACCACCGTGTCGCCCCGCTCATCGGTCAGGTGATGACCGACCTCATCGGCCAGGTACCGGACGTCGCCGCCGTGGGCGGACTGACCATGGGCGCCGACCCCATCGCGAGCGCCGTGCTGCACCAGGCCGCCGCCCGCGGACTCGCCTACGACGCGTTCGTCGTGCGCAAGGAGCCGAAGGACCACGGCCGCGGCAAGCAGGTCGAGGGGCCGGACCTCGCCGGCAAGCGCGTGATCGTGCTCGAGGACACTTCGACGACCGGCGGCTCGCCGCTCAAGGCCGCCGAGGCACTGGAGCGCGAGGGCGCGATCATCGCCGCCGTGGCCGTCGTCGTCGACCGCGACACCGGCGCGAAGGAGAAGATCGAGGCTGCCGGGTACCCGTACTTCGCGGCGATCGGGCTGGCTGATCTGGGGCTGAGCGCGTGACCGAGGAGCGTCCGGACGACGCGCACGAGCCCGACCAGACCGCCGGTCCCGCAGACGGGGACGACGGACTGGAGGCACGGCGCGACTCCGCCCCGGACGCTCCGTTCCACGGTCTCCGCAGTGCCGCCGACATCTTCGGTGCGCCGCGGGGCGCGGACGACTGGCCCTCGCGCCGTGAGCGGCGCGAGGCGGAGAAGACCGCGCGCGAGACCGGCGCACCCCTGCCGGACCCGTTCGAGCCGGTGGT
Source organism: Curtobacterium sp. C2H10 (assembly GCF_025407985.1). Lineage (NCBI taxonomy): Bacteria > Bacillati > Actinomycetota > Actinomycetes > Micrococcales > Microbacteriaceae > Curtobacterium > Curtobacterium sp. C2H10. The sequence goes on from NZ_JABXGF010000012.1 coordinate 5,613, forward strand.
GTCCGACGAGCCCGTGACCCCCGCGTCGCCCGCGTCGCCCGCATCGCCCGCGTCGTCCGCGTCGTCCGCGTCGTCCGCCGAGGACGACTCCACGCAGGCGATCTCGATGCCCGAGCAGCTCGAGGCACCGTCCGAGAACCCCCAGGCCGACGCCGAGGCCGAGCGGGCCACGCTCTCCGACCGGATCCCCGCAGCGGCCCCGGTCCCGCCGTCGTCGACCGCACCGCACCCGTCGTCGATCAGCCTGCCGACCGCCCAGTCCCACCGCGACCAGCGTGCGGCCGAGAACCGTGCGATCGACGAGGAGCGGCGCCGCACCGACCCGTTCGGCGCCGGACGCGAGGACGTCGACTGGCTCGGTCGGGCCACGGGCTCGCAGCCGGCCGACGCGCCCGCTGCCCCTGCGTTCCCCGTCGTGCCGCAGCCGGTCGGCGTGGAGAACGTCCTGCCGGCCACCGACGAACCGCCGAGCTTCACGGAGCTGCTCCGCATCGCCGACGGCGAGGGCGAGGGCACCGGCGGGCAGGAGCGCCCGTTCGACTGGGCGATCCGCGACGACGAGGCCGGCGAGGTGCCGGCGACCCTGACCACGAACGCGTTCGACACGACGGCGCTGGCCGGCGGCTCGTGGAGCCTGGCGGACGACCCGGACGACGACGTCGTCGCGGGTGCACTGCCGACCCCGGTCGGCGGCACGCCCGTCGTCGAGCCGACCACGGCGGTGGAGCCCGGGCGCCCCGACGACGCGACGGCGGCGCCGGAGGACGAGCCGCGCCTCCAGGCCGACGAACCGACCACGGCGCTGCCCGTCGCCGGCGGCCCGTGGTGGGCCGAGCCGGACGGCACCGTGCCGCCCACGGCTGCCCCGCCGCTGGTCGAACCGGCCGCGTCCGAAGCGGAGCCGAGCGCGTACCCCGCGCACCTGCCTCCGGCGGTCGGGCAGGACCTCGACGCCGTGATGGGTATCCGCGGTCACGAGCCGGCGCCGCAGCGCGACGAGCCGGCACCGCTCCCGGCCGCCGCGCCGGACGACCTCGACCAGTCCGAGTGGGACGGTCGCGAGACCAGCGACACGAGTGCGATCAAGGACCTCTTCGGGACCGAGGCGGTCGGGCAGCTCGGTGGGACCGGGTACGACCCGCACGACACCGGAACGCGCATGATGCCGGCCGTCGGTGCCACGCCGGCGCACGCACCCGCGCCCGAGCGCACGCCCGTGCCACCCGTGGCGCCGGTGCCGTCGGCCTCCGCGGGCGGGGGCGACCGCGACAACTTCATCAACGAGGGCTTCGCCAAGCTCCGGAACGAGGGACAGCGCGGGAAGCGGCTGCTCATCTGGGGCTCGGTCGCGCTCATCGTCGTGCTGCTCGTCGCCGTGTTCGCGCTGACGCGGTGGATCCTCGGCAACTCGATCGAGGAGCGCACGCCGGCGCCGACGTCGACCTCGGCGGCCTCGGCGTCGTCGGCGGCGACCCCGAAGGAGACGCCGTCCGCCGCGGCGTCGCAGCCCTCGTCGGCATCGACCTCGCTCGAGACGCTGCAGTTCGCGACGACGCCGGCGGCCCCGGGCGAGCACGCGTGGACCGACCTCGCCGGCGGGGAGTGCCTGTCGCCGTTCACGAACGCGTGGGCGCAGACCTACACGGTCGTCGACTGCCAGACGCCGCACGTCGCCCAGCTCACCGCGCGGCTGCCCGTCTCGGCGAACCAGTGGCCCGGGCCGGACGCGCTCGCGGCCCAGGCGGCCGAGCAGTGCCAGACCTCGGCGGCGTTGAACGCCTCGGCCGCGGCGGCGTACGGCGATGTGCAGGTCCAGGGCTCCTACGCGCCCGACCAGGCGACGTGGGACCAGGGGGACACGTTCATCTCGTGCTTCGTCACCCGGTCGTCGGGCGACACGATGACGGGGTCGGTCGCGCCGAGCGCGTGAGGGGTCGGGCCGGGCGGACCCGGAACGACATCACCGAGGTCGTACGACGTCGGTGATGTCGTCCCGGGTCGACCGCGCCGGTGTCAGGCCGCGGCCGACACCTTCCCCGACACGTCGGAGAGGGTCCGCAGCTCGTCGGCGCTGAGCTCCAGCTCCGCCGACGCCAGCAGTGCCGGCAGCTGCTCGGTGTTGCGTGCGCTGGCGATCGGCGCGACGACGTCCGGCTGCGCCTGCAGCCACGCGAGGGCGACCGTCGCGACCTCGGTGCCGCGGTCCTGGGCGATCGTGGCGAGGGCGTCGACCACCGCGAGCCCCGCCTCGTTGAAGTAGCCGGAGACCTGGCCTTCGCGGTCCTTGCCGGCGAAGTCCTCCTTCGTGCGGTACTTGCCGGTCAGGAAGCCCGCCGCGAGGGAGAAGTACGGAACGACCCCGAGGTGCTCGGTGGCGGCCAGGGGAGCGATGTCCGACTCGTACGGCTCGCGGGTGACCAGGTTGTAGTGCGGCTGGATCGCGACGGGCAGGGCGAGGTCGTTCTCCCGCGCGATGCGGATCCACTCCGCCGCCCGCTCCTTCGAGTAGTTCGAGATGGCTGTGTACCGGACGAGGCCGTCGCGCACGAGCTGGTCGAACGCGCGCACGGTCTCCTCGAGCGGGGTCGACTCGTCGTCGAAGTGCGCGTAGTACAGGTCGATCCGGTCGGTGCCGAGCCGCTCGAGGCTCGCGCGTGCGGCCGCGGCGACGTTCGTGGCGGAGAGGCCCTGGAACTGCGGGTGCTGGGAGACCTTCGTGGCGATGACGACGTCGTCGCGCTTGCCGGACGTCGCGAGCCACGAGCCGATGACCTGCTCGGACTCGCCGCCGGAGTTCCCGGGTGCCCAGGCGGAGTAGACGTCCGCGGTGTCGACGAAGTCGCCGCCGGCCGCGGTGTAGGCGTCGAGCACCTGGTGGGAGGTCTGCTCGTCGGCCGTCCAACCGAAGACGTTGCCGCCGAGGGCGAGGGGGAACACCGTGAGGTCACTGGTACCGATGCGGGGCATGGGGATCCTTTCGTGGTCGTGTCGAACGAACCCGCCCACGCTATGCCTCGACCCTTGGCGGGCGGTCTCCGGACGTCACGCAGCACGGTGCGCTTGCATGGGACCATGTCCGCGCTCACCACCGCACTCGCCGACCCGCGCTCGTCCGTTCGCCTCCGCGCCGTCATGGCCGCGGGGACGCACCCGGACCCGGCGGACCTCGACGCGCTGGTGGAGCAGTGCGCCGTCGAGCCGGACTTCTTCGTCCGCGACATGCTCACGTGGGCGCTCATCCGGCTCCCCGCCGACGCGGTCGTCCGTCGGGTGCTGCCCGAGCTCGACCGACCGCTGCCGCAGGCCCGGAGCCAGGCGCTGCACACGCTCTCGAAGATCGGCGACCCCGCGGTCTGGCCGTCGGTGCGACCCCTGCTGCGGGACTCCGACGTCGGGGTCCTCCGAGCGGCCTGGCGCACCGCGGCCGCACTCGTCCCGGACGCCGAGCGGGACGCCCTCGCCCGGACGCTCGCGGAGCACCTCGGCCGTGGCGACCAGGAGACCCGGCTCAGTCTGTCCCGTGCCCTGGTCGCACTCGGCGAGGACGCCGTGCGACCGGTCCTCGACGACGCCTCGGCGCGCGGTGCGGAGGACGTCCGAGCGCACGTGGCCGAGGTCGACCGCCTGCTCCGCGACCCGGACGCCGCGAGTGCCCTCGCCGTCGAGCGCGCCCGCCGCGAGGTCGCCCTCGGCCGCACCCGCTCCGCGAAGGGGTAGCGCGCGCCGCGCGCACCGCGCGCCGCCGCGCGGCGTCGTTTCGTGAGCAGGAACGGTCGAGTCGGCGGGGGCGACCCGACCGTTTCTGCGCACGAAACGCGGTGGGCGCGACCCGGGGACGGACGGGAGGCGCGGTGCGGCGCCGCCACGCGCCTCCAGGCCGTTCCGGGGCGGGTCGGGGAACACCGGGATTCGGGATGCCGAACAGGCCGGATCGGCTTGCGCACGCGGATCGGAGCGCGCCAAGGTGGTGGCGAAGGGGAGTAGCTCCCAGCGCGTGCATCGACACACTGGCCATCACGACGATCGGCCCGGTGCACGTGGCCCTCGAGGCGAGCGAGACCTTCGGCCGTTCCGCCATGGCCGAAGCCGCTCGAGTGTGTGCAGCGTCATGGCTCGACCACGAGGACCACCATGACCGACACCCTGTCTGCTCCGACGCCCGGCGTCGTGGCGTCCCGGATGGGCGCCAGCGCCTGGGGCCGCATCGCGATCTGCATCGCCATCGCCCTGCCCGCCGTCGTCTTCCGGATCGGCGGGTTCGCGCCGAACCCCGTCGTCGACCTGCTCGTCTTCGGCGGTGCCGTCGTCGCCGCCTCGTTCCTGCTCGCCTGGGCCGCCGAGGCCGCGCAGAAGGACATCGCCGGCGCCCTCGCGATCGCGATCCTCGCCCTGATCGCCGTGCTGCCCGAGTACGCGGTCGACCTGTACTACGCGTTCCGCTCCGGGTACGACCCCTCGTACGAGCAGTTCGCCGCGGCCAACATGACCGGCTCGAACCGGCTGCTGCTCGGGTTCGGGTGGCCTCTCGTCGTGATCATCTCGCTGCTCGTGGCGCGCCGGTTCGTCCGGACCGGGTCGCTCCCCGCCTCGGCCACCCGGGTGCTCGAGCTCGAGCGGTCCTCGCGGCTCGACATCGGGTTCCTGGCGCTCCTGGCCCTCGTCGCGTTCCTCATCCCGCTGATGGGCTCGATCCCGATGTGGTTCGGGTTCGTGCTGCTCGCCGCGTTCGTCTGGTACCTCTGGCGGGCGTCGAAGGTCGAGGACGGCGACGACGACGAGGAGGAGATGGTCGGCATGGCGGAAAACATCGCCTCGATGCCGCAGCGTGGGCGTCGCTGGACGATCGTGGCGCTGTTCGTCGTCGCCGCGGCCGTGATCCTGTCCTCGGCGGAGCCGTTCGCGGACGCGCTCGTGCAGTCCGGCAGCGCGCTCGGGATCGACAGCTACTTCCTCGTGCAGTGGCTCGCGCCGCTCGCCACGGAGGCGCCGGAGTTCATCGTCGCCGCGCTCTTCGCGCTGCGGGGGATGGGCGGGGCGGCGATCGGCACGCTCATCGCATCGAAGGTCAACCAGTGGTCGCTGCTCGTCGGGTCGCTGCCGATCGCGCACGTGCTCGGCGGTGGCACCTCGGGCGGGCTGCCGCTCGACGGTCGGCAGGTCGAGGAGTTCATGCTGACCGCGTCGCAGACCGTGCTCGGCGTGGCGATCATCATCGCGCTGCGGTTCCACCGGTGGTCGGCGATCGGGCTCGCGGCGCTGTTCGCGGTGCAGTTCTTCGTGACGGACACGAACGGGCGGTGGGTGCTCAGCATCGTGCACCTCGTGGCGGCGGTCGTGGTGTTCTGGATCAACCGGCGGGAGATCCTGCCGACGGTCACGGCGCCGTTCCGCCGGGCGTCGTCCCCCGTGTTGCGGGGCTGACGCGCGGCGTGCGTGGGCGCGTGCGGCGGGGGCGCGCGGCGCCGAGGTCGCGTGTTCTGCCGGATGGCGGGCGTGCGGGCGGCGCTTCGTGCGATCTCGGCGGACGTGAGCGGCATGTCGTGCGACCGCGGTGCGGCGCAGCCGCGAGCGGCGCGGCCGCGAGCGGCGGGCGCGGGGCGTCAGTCGGCGTCGGGGGCGAGCCAGATCGCGGAGGCCGCCGCCGCGGGCAGGTCCACGAGGGACTCCGACCCGTCCGACGACCGCCGGGACACCGCGATGACGCCCGCGTAGTCCCGCACCTGCTCCACCCGCAGGTGCGTCCCGAGCCCGACCCCGAGCTCGTCGAAGTACCGCAGCAGCGAGGGGTCGTCGTCGGACACCCGGTCGACGGTGCCGCACGCCCCGGGCTCGATGGCCCCGAGCAGGGTCCCGGGGGAGTCCGGCACGGTGCCGTCCGCGCGGGGGATCGGGTCGCCGTGCGGGTCGTGCGTCGGGTGCCCGAGGTCGGCGTCGACCCGGTCGAGGAAGGTCTCCGACACCGCGTGCTCGAGCGCCTCGGCCTCGGTGTGGACCTCGTCCCACGAGTACCCCAGCCGCTGCACGAGGAACGTCTCGATCAGCCGGTGCCGCCGGACCATCGCCACGGCGACCTGCTGGCCGAGCGGGGTGAGCACGACGCCGTAGTACGGGGTGTGCTCGATGAGGCCGTCGCGGTCGAGCTTCCGGAGGTTGCCCGAGACCGTCGACGCGGACACCTTGAGCGCCGCGGCGATGTCGCGGGTGGCCAGGCCTGTCCCGCCGCGCTCACTCGCCTTCCAGACGAGCTTCACGTAGTCCTCCGCCATCGTGGACAGGGAGGGCAAGCGCATGCCCCAATGGTACAAACGGCAGGTGACCGCCGCCGACTCCTCCCGCCGCCGCCGCTGGCCCGTTCCGCCGTCGCTGCTCGTCGGCCTCGCGCCGCTCGTGGTGTTCGCGGCCGTCAGCGCCTGGCGGGCCCGGCCGAGCGACGACTACCCGACTCTCGGACAGACGGTGGACAGCGTCGTCCGGTCGCTCGTCGTCCCGGAGGGCATCGCCGCCGTCGCACTCTGCCTCGTCGTGACCGGGCTCGGCTGGTGGCGCATCGCGACCGTCGACCCGACGCGCACGCGCCTGCGGTGGACGATGGTGGCGCCGATCCTCATCGTGGTCGTGTGCATCGTGCGGCTGCCGCTCGTGGACTGGTCGGCGCTGCCGGTCCGCTACTTCCTGCTGCTCGCTGTCGGGGTGCTGCTCGTCGGGGTCTTCGAGGAGCTGATGACCCGCGGCGTCCTGCTCGTGGGGCTCCGGCGGCGCCTGCCCGAGTTCGGCGTGTGGATCGCGTCGTGCGCGCTGTTCGGGGTGCTGCACCTGCTCAACGCCCTCGCCGGGGCCGGTCTCGGGGTGACGCTCGTGCAGGTCGTGTTCGCGGCGTCGTTCGGTTCGACGCTCTACGTCGCGCGTCGGCTGACCGGGAACCTGCTCCTGCCGGTGCTGCTGCACGCGTTCTGGGACTTCGGGTCGATCGGCCTCTCGGCGACGACGGACGTGCAGGACCCGTCGAAGCTCGCCGTCGTCGGCGTGATCGGGCTGCTGTCCTTCGCGGTCCTCGCCTTCGGGGTCGTCGCCGGTGGGGTGATCGCCTGGCGGGACGACCGGCCGCGCCGCCTGCGGCGCCGGTGGCGGACGGTGCCGCCCATGGGGGCGTACGCGGTGCTGGGCGACGAGCCCCGCCTCTCCCCACTCGGCACGGCCTGACCGCCGCTGACGCGTCGTCCAGGGACCGGCGAGCGTGGGCCCAGTCCGCCGTGTGGTGACGACGGACGGACGGGAGGCGCGGGGCTGCGAGTGCGCACAGGCTGCGGTCCGGTTCACCTCGGCTTGGTGCACCGTTCCCCGCTCGGCAACCACCCGTCCTTAGCGTTCGGCGCATGCACAGATCAGCACTCCGCGGGGCGACCGTCGCCGCCGTCGCGACCGCCCTCGTCGTCGGCTCGCCCCTCGTCGCCACCGCGGCGGGGTACCCGAGCGACACCGCCAAGCCCGACCTCGTCTCCCTGCTGAGCGGGTACGACCAGTACTGGAAGTCGAGCGGGACGAACGACCTGCACGGCACCGTGCTCGATGCCGGGACGCTGGCGGAGAACGACCGGCTGACCTCGTGGATCAACCAGCACGCCACGAAGGCGCAGCAGCTGAAGGCGCTGCAGGACTCCGAGTACCAGAACGCCACGAACACCGCCTACGACCAGTCGATGACGGTGTCGCAGGGGCTCGGTCCGGCACTCGAGAAGATCTACGTCGAGGGTCGGAACGCCGGGAAGCTGCCGCTGACCTCGGCGGTGGTGAACTCCTCGAACGGCACGAGCGGCGCGTACGTCAGCACGGGTGACGCGAAGGCGCACTACAGCTACCCGCGGCCGTACCTGCCGGCGAGCAGCACCGCGACGCTGCCCGCGACCGACGACCAGACCGGCTGCGCCCCGGCGAAGGTGAACGCGTCGTCGCTCGCCGCGAACCGCGCCGGCAAGGCCTGGGCATCGGCGGACGGGACGCTCGACATCACGCGGGTGCCGGTCGCCACGGACACGTCGCACGAGTTCTCGCCGAACGACGTCGTGCTCGACCCCGGGTACGGCACCGCCGGCATCTGCACGGGCGGCTCGTACCCGAGCGGTCACACCACCACGGCGTACCAGGCGGGCATCACCCTCGCCACGCTCGTGCCGGAGCTGGCACCGGAGCTCCTCGCCCGCGCTTCCGAGGCCGGCAACGACCGCATCGTGCTCGGCGTCCACTACCCGCTCGACATCATGGGCGGGCGCATCGACGGCGAAGCGGCACTCGCGGCCCGCTGGTCGGACACCCAGTACCGCACCGAGGTCCTCGAGCCGGCGCGGAAGGAACTCGTCTCGTACCTCGAGCAGCAGTGCGGCGACACGCTCGCGAACTGCATCGCCCACTCGACGGCGTACTCGGACGACCCGTACGGCGGGGCCGCGATCCCCGGTGGCACCGCCCAGGTGGTCACCGACCGCGCCTCGGCCGCGGCGGTCTACCGCGAGCGGATGACCTACGGCTTCGCGGCGACCGGCACCACCGGGCTCGCCCCCTCGGTGCCGACCGGTGCGTCGAACCTGCTCCTCACCGCGTTCCCGACCCTGACCGACGCGCAGCGCACCGCCGTGCTCGCCCAGACCGAGATCGCGTCGGGCTACCCGCTCGACCAGTCCGGTTCGGCCGCGGGCTCGTGGGAGCGCCTGGACCTCGCCGCCGCCACGAGCGCCACGGTCGCGGTGTCGGCCGACGGCACCGCGAAGGTCCTCTCGACCGGCGGCACCGCTCGCGTCGTGACCGGCGTCCTCACGGCGCCGAAGGGCACCTCGGTCGCTGCCGGAGGGTCGCTCGCGCTGGCCGGCACCGGGTTCACCCCGGGGGCCTCGGTCCGGGTCGTCCTGCACTCCACCCCGGTCACGGTGGGCACGCTCACCGTGGCGGCGGACGGCACGGTGTCCGGCAGCGTCACCATCCCGGCCGGCACGGCCACGGGAGCGCACACGATCGACGTGGTCGACGCCTCCGGCGCCTCGGCGCTCGTCGCACCGCTCGCGATCACGGTGACCCCGGCCGCTGCCGGGTCGGGCACGGGCACCGGTGGCGCGGGAGCCGGGAGCGGCGGCACCGGCACCGTCGTCGACCCGGGCACGGGCATCCACCTGCCGGTCGTCTCCGGCTGATCGCGGGCCGGCCGGCGTCCGTCCCGTGCGGCGGCGCCGGCCGCCTTTCCGTTCCCGTCACCCCTGGAGCACCCCCCATGCGCACACGCACCCTCTGGACCGCGACCGGCGTCGCTGCCGCGGTCGTCCTCGCCGGGGCGGTCGCCGTCCCGTTGCTCGGGTCCACCCCGGTCGCCTCGGCGCCCGTCCCGTCGGCGTCGGCGACGCGGTCCCGCGTTGCCCCGGCCGTGCCGCACGTCGGGGCAGCCGCGCTCGCCGCACTGCCGGAGGCGCAGTACTCGGCGGTCATCGGCGGGCTCATGCCGTTCGACCGGACCATCACCTCGGACACCGTGTTCCAGCTCCGGGCCGACGCACCCCTGTTCGGCGCAGCGCGGACCACACCGGTCGCGCGGTTCGCCGCCACCGACTTCCTCCGGCAGCCCACCACGGTCGTCGGGGTCGAGCGCGACGGGGACTGGGAGCGTGTCCTCACCCCGGCGCGCCAGCAGCTGCCCTCGGCCGCCGGGGGATCGGCGGCGGCGCAGACCTCGGCGTGGGTACCGGTGGCGTCGCTCCGGGAGGTGTCGACCCCGACCTCCCGCGTCGTCATCTCGACGACGGACCAGTCCGTGTCGATCGTCTCGTCGGACGGCGGGGCCGTGCAGCGGTTCCGCGCCGGGGTCGGCACGGCGGACACCCCGACGCCGACCGGGGTCACCGGCTACCTCGAGCAGCGGTACGTCGACCCTGCCCAGGGGACCGGCGACCACCCGATCCAGCTGACCTCGCTGCACTCGAGCGCGGCGGACGAGCCGTACGGCGGGCACGACGGCGGGCTGATCGGGTTGCACTGGAACGCGACGACCTCGGGCGCGGTGTCGCACGGCTGCGTGCGGCTCGACGCCGAGGCGGTGGCGGCGGTGGACGCCCTGCCGCTCGGCACCCTCGTCACGGTCGAGTAGGGCGCCGAGCGGCGGCGATCAGCCGGTGGCGCCGCCGATGATCGCCGGACGCTCGAACGGGTCCGCGGTGACGAACGTGACCGCCTGTGCGCGGAACTGGTCGACCCCCGCCGTCGGCAGCCTGACGAAGTCCGTCCACGTCTCGCCCGCGGCGACGAACCGCGAGGCCTGCTGCTCGTCCACGATCACGTGGTCGTCGGGCGTGCCCGAGAACGCCGTCGCGTCGACGACGACGGTGCGGGCCTCGGTGCACTCGATCGTCCAGTGGACCCAGCCCTTCAGGTGGTCGGCGACCATCGTCGTCGTCGAACAGCCGGGGGCTGACGGGTCCCGAGGTCCGGGGACCGAGGCGGACGCGGCGGTGGGCAGTGCAGCGACCGAGAGGCCGAGCGCCATCGTGCCGACCGCGGCGACCGAGAGGATTCGCTTCATCGTGGAACTCCAATCTGATGTATCAGGAGTTCCGAGTCTGGTGGCGGCGACGCGGTCGAGCAACCAGGTGGCAACGCGTTGCCGCGCCCGATGGGCAGCGGCGATCACGGGGTGGCGATCAGGGCTTGCGGCCGACGGCGAAGACCCGCCGGAACGGGTACACCGTGCCGTGCGCCCCCGCCGGGTACGCCGACCGCAGCGCCGCCGCGTACTCCGCCTCGTACGCCGCGGTCGACGCGCCGGACGGGTCCGCCGCGTCGAGCGCCTGCAGTGCCGGACGGAGCCCGGTCCCGCGCACCCAGTCGAGCACCGGGTCGACGCCCGGCAGGATCTGGGCGTAGGTGGTCTCCCACGCGCGGGCCTCGAACCCGGCGTCGAGCATGATGCCGAGGTAGCCCGCCGGGTCGAGCACCGGGTCCTCGCGGAGGACACCGGCCAACGCCGGCGCCCACGGCCCGGAGGCGGCGACGGACCGCATGAGCGCGTGCGACGGCGACCCGAAGTTGCCCGGCACCTGCATCGCGAACCACGACCCGGACGGCATCGCGTCGAGCCACCGCGGCAGCAGTGACACGTGCGACGGCACCCACTGGAGCGCCGCGTTCGTCACGACGACGTCGTCCGTGGGGCCGGGTGTCCAGTCCTCGATCGAGCCCAGCTCGAACGACAATCCGGGGCCGGTCGGCGCCGACGCCAGCATCTGCGCCGAGCTGTCGATCCCGACCACCGACGCGGAAGGCCACCGCGCTGCCAACGTGGCGGTGAGGGTCCCGGGGCCGCAGCCGAGGTCGACGACGCGACGTGGCGCCTCCTGGCCCGCACCCGCCGGCCACGCGATCTGCGCGACGAGGTCGTGGAAGGGCCGCGCGCGGTCGTCCGCGAAGGCGGCGTACCGCGACGGGTCCCAGCGCATCGCTACAGCTCCACCTCGAAGGGTTCGGTGCGGACGAGCTCGTGGACGCCGGAGATGACCTCGCTCGGGCGGAAGGGGTAGCGGTCGATCTCGGCCTGGTCGCTGATGCCGGTCATGACGAGGACGGTGTGGAGTCCTGCTTCGATGCCGGCCTGCACGTCGGTGTCCATCCGGTCGCCGATCATGCCGGTGTTCTCGGAGTGGGCGCCGATCCGGTTCATCGCCGAGCGGAACATCATCGGGTTCGGCTTGCCGACCACGTACGGCTGCTTGCCGGTGGCCTTCTCGATCATCGCGGCGATGGCGCCGGTCGCCGGGAGGACCCCCTCGGCCGACGGGCCCGTCGCGTCGGGGTTCGTGACGATGAAGCGGGCACCGTCGCGGATGAGGCGCACGGCCTTGGTGATCGCCTCGAACGAGTAGTTGCGGGTCTCACCGACGACGACGTAGTCGGGGGCGGTCTCGGTCATGATGAAGCCGGCCTCGTGCAGGGCCGTGGTCATGCCGGCCTCGCCGATGACGAACGCGGAGCCGCCGGGCATCTGGGACTTGCAGAAGTCGGCGGTGGCGAGGGCGCTCGTCCAGATGCGCTCCTCGGGGACGTGGATGCCGGACCAGCGGAGCCGGGCGCTGAGGTCGCGCGGGGTGAAGATCGAGTTGTTCGTCAGGACGAGGAACTCCGTGCCCTCGTCGAGCCACTGCTGGATCAGCTCCGGCGCCCCGGGGAGCGCCTGGTTCTCGTGCACGAGCACGCCGTCCATGTCGGTCAGCCAGCACTCGACCTCGTCGCGGGTTGCCATGCCCCTCACCCTAGTGCGCGCCCGTGACGGCCCGGCTCGGCGTCGGCTCGGAGAAGGCCGGGAGGCACGGATCGGCTCCCGCGCGCCGGACGCGGACCCGAGATGGTCGAGACACCGAACGCCGCTCGGCTTTGCCCTAGGCTTTTCGGGACACGTACTGGAAGAAGGAGGACGCCCGTGCTCGTCGAACCCGGAACCCCGCCCGTCGCACCCCGGCCCGTCACGGCGCCGGAGCAGGCCGAGGCGACTCCGCGACGGCGCCGTGGCCGCCCCAACGTCCTCAGCCGCGAGCAGGTGATCGACGCCGCGACGGCCATCGCGAACGAGGACGGCCTCGACCGGCTGTCCTTCCGCGCGCTCGGCGTCCGGCTCGGCGTCGCGCCGATGACCGTGCACCGGACGATCGGCGGCCTCGACGACCTGCACGCCGAGCTCGTCCGCCGAACGGTCGACGAGTTCACCGCGACGTTCGTCTGGCCGGACGAGTGGCACGCGGTCGTCCGGACGTTCGCCACGACCTTCCGCGACCTCATGCTGACCCACCCCCTCGTGCTCGAGTCGCACAGTCGCCGCGGGGCCCTGGTGTCGACGGAGTCCGACGCGGTCGTGGCGAAGGTCGTCGGTGCGCTCCGGTCGGCCGGCCTGCCCGACGCCGAGGCGATGTACGCGTTCTTCGTCGTGTACGACTTCGTGGTCGGGCACACCGGCGTGCAGGTCGGCCGGGGCTCGGCCGCGGCAGGTCGTCCGGAGCGGCACGAGCTCGTGGCGGAGATCCTCGGTTCGCACTCGTACGAGGACCGGTTCGCGCTGGGGCTCGACGTCCTCATCGCGGGGATCGAGTCCCGGATCCGGTGACCGGCGACCCCGCCGTACGCTTGGGGGCGTGACCGCCGTCCCCGAACCGTCCCACGAGCGGACGACGAACGGGGTCGGGCCGCACCCCGAGCCCTGGCCGGACGACCCGCGACTCGACCCGGAGCTCCTGGCGACCGGGGACACCCGCAACGTCGTCGACCGGTTCCGCTACTGGTCGATGGACGCCATCGTCGCCGAGCTCGACACGCACCGCCACGCGTTCGACGTGGCGATCGAGAACTGGCAGCACGACCTCAACATCGGGTCGATCGTGCGGAGCGCCAACGCGTTCCTCGCCGGCACCGTGCACATCGTCGGGCGCCGTCGGTGGAACAAGCGCGGCGCGATGGTCACCGACCGGTACCAGCACGTCCGGTACCACCCCGACGTCGCCGCCTTCCTCGAGGCCATGCGCGACGAGGGCCGCCCGGTGATCGCGATCGACAACACCCCCGGGGCGTCCCGCATCGAGACGGCGCCGATCCCGGAACGGTGCGTGTTCCTGTTCGGGCAGGAGGGACCCGGGCTCACCGACGAGGCCGTCGCCGGGGCGGACGGACACCTCGAGATCACGCAGTTCGGGTCGACGCGGAGCATCAACGCCTCGGCGGCCGCGGCGATCGTCATGCACAGCTGGGTCGTCCAGCACGCGGACACCGGCCGCACCAGCGGGGCCGACGGCACCGCGCGCTGAACCCCGCCACCCGTTCGTCGCAGCCGGCGGGGCGGGGGTGAGCCGCGCCTCCAGTCCGCTACCGCGTCGGCGTCAGCGCGCCGCGGTGGTGCGCCGCGCGACCAACCGGGGCTCGACCAGGACCTCGGTCGCCGCCGACGTCGGGTCGGCGATCCGCGCGAGGAGCCGCTCGCCGGCGCCGCGCCCGATCTCGACACTGCGGTCGTCGATGCTCGTGAGCCCCACGTACCGCGTCGCCGCGAGCGGGGTGTCGTCGTAGCCCATGACCGACACGTCCTCGGGGACGCGCAGCCCACGCTCGGCGAGCTCGGACAGCGCGCCGAGCGCCATCACGTCGTTCGCGGCGAAGACGGCCGTCACCTCGGGGTGCGCGTCGAGGAGCTGCGCCAGGGCGCGCGACCCGGCCTCCTCGGTGGGCTCGCCCGGGAGCACGACCGTCTCGACCTCGGCGCGGCCGTCGACACCGGCGCTGAACCCCGTGCGTCGTTCGTCGGACGCGGCCGACGAGGCGCCGACGAACCCGAGGCGCGTGTGGCCGAGGGCGAGCAGGTGCTCCGCGGCCATCGCCCCGCCCGCACGGTCGTCGTTCGCCACGGTGTCCGCGCGGGGGATCGCGACGCGGCCGCCGGCGATGACGAGCGGGGTCGAGGCGGGGATCGCGAGGTCGGTGTCGGGCTCGCCGGCGATGACGATCCCCTCGACGCGCATGGACAGGAAGCCCTCGACCGGCGAGGCGTCGAGCCCGGTGTTGAGGAAGCGGTCCGCGACGACGAGTCGGTGGCCCTGGTCCTGCAGCGACTCGCGCAGGCCGGTCAGCAGGTCGACGAACCACTGGTTCCGGAAGTCGTCGAGGACGACGCCGATCGTCCGGGAGCGCGTACCCGCGAGCGACACCGCGGCCGTCGAGGGGCGGTAGTCGAGCTCCTGGATCGCCTTGAGCACCGCGTCACGCCGCTGCTGGCTCACCCGCGGGGAGCGCTGCAGGACGAGCGACACGAGGGACTTCGAGACCCCGGCGCGCGCGGCGACGTCGTAGATGGTCGCGGGTTTGCCGGCTCCCATGATCTGCATCGACCTCCGTGGCTCTCCCGTCGATGGTAGCGGGGGCGGGGCGGGGGCGGCGCGCCGGGGGTAGCGTCCGGGCAATGGCGACGCTGCTCATCACCGGGGTCGCAGGACGCATCGGCGCTGCACTCCGGCCCCGACTCCTCGCGGCCGGTCACGACCTCGTGCTGCTCGACGAGTGCACCCCGGACGACCCACCGACGGGTGGTGAGCGCTTCGTGCCCGGGTCGGTGCACGACGCCGATGCCCTCGACGACGCGTTGATCGGCGTCGACACCGTCGTCCACCTGGCGGGCATCCCGACCGAGGCCGCGTGGGACGACCTCGTCGCGGCGAACCTCACCGGGACGAAGAACGTGCTCGAGCGAGCGGCCGCGGCCGGGGTCCTCCGGGTCGTCCAGGCGAGCTCGATCCACGCCGTCGGCCGAGTGCCCGAGCCGCTCGACGAACCGGGGAGCGTGCCCGGGGACCGGCTGCCCCGTCCGGACACGTACTACGGCGTGACGAAGGCCGGGATGGAACTCCTCGGCAGTCTCTTCGCCGACCGGTTCGGGATGTCGATCGTCTCGGCACGCATCGGGGCGTTCGGCGAGCAGCCGTCGTCCGGTCGTGCGCTCCTGATGTGGAGCTCGCCGGACGACCTGGTGCGGTTCGTGCTGGCGACGGTCGCGCTCCGGGACCCGGGGCACCACGTCGTGTGGGCGCTGTCCCGGAACACCGGGTCCCCGGCCGACCTCACCGCGGGGGAGCGGATCGGCTTCGTGCCGGTCGACGACGCCTCGGGCGTGCTGGACCCTGACGCCCGTGCGGCCCTGCCCGCCGAGGACCTCCGCTACCTCGGTGGCGACATGGTCGAGCTGCCGCTCGGGCGGAGCACTTCGTGAGCAGAAACGGTCGGGTTCCCTGAGGTCACCCGACCATTTCTGCTCACGAAGCGGCGCGGCGGCGCGCCCGCCCCGCCCGCGCTACCCGATCAGGCTCGGGCGCAGGTCGCGCAGCGTCCGCGACCGGGTCTGCCGCGCCGTCACGACGAACGACACCAGGAGCGCCCCGAGCAGCCAGCACGCGAGCACGCCCGCGTCCGACCACGCCGCACCGAGGTCCCCGCCGTACATCGTCTGCCGGATCGCGTCGACCGAGTACGTCATCGGCAGCGCGAAGTGCAGTGCCGCCAACGGCCCCGGCAGCGTCTGCCACGGGAACGTCCCGCCGGCGGTGACGAGCTGCACGAGCATGAGCACCAGGCCGAGGAACTGCCCGACGGAGCCGAGCATCACGTTCAGCGCCATGATGATCGCCGCGAACGTCGCCGATGCCAGCACCATGACCCCGATCGTCGCCCCGGCGTGCACGACGTTCAGGTCGAGGGCGAACCGGACGATGAAGAACAGCGCCACCATCTGCACGAGTCCGAGCAGCGCCGGCGTCAGCCATCCGCCGAACACCACTGCGAGGGGCTTCCGCACCGCGGTGATCGCCCGCTTCGAGATCGGCTTGAGGATGAGGAACAGCGCGTACATGCCGATCCAGGCTGCGAGGGAGATGAAGAACGGCGCGAGACCGGCCCCGTAGTTGTCCGCCGCCGCGACGTTGTCGTCCCCGACCTTGACCGGGTCCGAGATCACCGACGCCTGGTCCTCACGCTGCGACGCGTTCGACGCCGGGATCTTCGTGCGGCCCTCGTCGAGCTTCGAGGCGAGCTCGGACGAGCCGCTCTGCAGCTTCGTCAGCCCGGACGCCAACGACTTCGCGCCGTCGTCGGCCGAGGCCGCTCCGGACGCCAAGGAAGCCGCGCCGGACGACAGCGTGGGCGCGGCCGACGCGAGCTGCGAGGTGCCAGAGGCCACCTGCGACGAGCCGGACGCCAACTGCGCGGCACCGTCCGCGGCGGAGGAGACCCCGCCGGCCAGGGTGGGGGCCGCCGTCGCCAGGGCGGAGGTGCCGGCCGCGACCTGGGCTGACCCGTCGCGCAGCTGGTCGACGCCCTCGAGCGCGGCCTTGGCCTTCGCGAGATCAGCCTTCGTCTGGTCGTCACCGAGCTGCGCCTCGACGGTGGAGGTGATGACCGCCTGCACCTCCGGCGTCAGGTCCACGCCACGGTCCGCGGCGGCCTTCGTGATCGCCGCGGTCACGGTGTCGGGAGAGAGGCCGTGCAGCGCGTCGAGCGCCGGATCGGTCTGGTCGGCCAGTGCCTTGTTGCCGGCCGCGACCTGCTGTGCGCCCTCGTTCAGCTGCGCGGTCTGCGCCGGCAGCGACGCGGTCTGCTGCTTGGCCGTCTGCAGCCCCGAGGACAGCGTCGCCGCCCCGGAGGCGACCTGCTGGGCGCCCTGGTCGAGCGCAGCGGTCTGCGACGGCAACGCGGCGGTCCCGTCCGCGAGCGTCGCCGCGCCGGAAGCGAGCTTGCCGGTGCCGTCCGCGAGCGTGGCCGCGCCCGACGCAGCGGACTTCGCACCGGAGGCGAGCTGCCCCGCGCCGTCGACCGCGTCGCCCAGGCTGTCGCGCACATCGGCGAGGCCCACGAGCAGGGTCTTCGCCGCCTGCTTGCCGACCCGCTCGGCGACGGCGGTGCGCATCGTCTTGCCCGCCTGCTCCGCGATGGTCGAGGCGAGGTACGAGTTCGTGTCCGCCGTCGTCATCACGAGCTCGGCACGCTTCGGGTCGTCGGACTGTGCGGAGACGAGGGACTCCGAGAAGTCGTGCGGGATCGTCACGACGAAGTCGTACGTGCCGTTCCGGACGCCGGCACGCGCGTCGGCCGCGGTCGTCTTCGTCCACTTGAAGTCGGCGCCGTCGATGGCCTCCTTCGTGACGTCCTTGCCGTAGTCGACGTGGTCGCCGTCGAGCGTCGCCCCGGCGTCCTGGTCGACGATGGCGGCGGGGACCTGGTCGAGCTTGGCGTACGGGTCGCGGTTCGCCCAGAGGTAGGCGCCGCCGTACAGCAGCGGCACGACCATGAGCGCGATGAACGCGAGTCGTGCGAGCGGGGTCGCGGTGAGTCGCGCCAGTTCGGCGCGGACGAGCGAGGTGGTGGTCACGCGGTCGCCTCCGTGGGCAGGTGGTCGGTGTCGGACTGGAGGCGCGGGTCGTCTCCGTCAGGTCGGGCCACGTCCTCGGGGTCCTCGGTCTGGATGGTGTCGAGCAGGTGTTCGACGGTCGCGGCTGCGGCCTTGGAGGTCACGAGCACGACGGTCACGCCGCGGCGGGCGACGTCGCGGACGACCGCGAACCACCCCTCCACGGCGCCGCCGTGCCGTTCGGGCGAGGTGATGACGAGCCCGGTCACCCCGTCCCGCAGCAGGGCGAGTTCGACGAGGAGGCGGACCCGCACGTCGGTCGGGACCCGCTGCACGTGCGTGTCGGCGTAGTCCCGCAGCCCGAGCTCCTCGAGCACGGTGTCGACGTGCTCGAGGGTGGGCCGCTGTCCGGCGAAGGCGAGCTCCTCGCGCACGATGCGCTTGAGGCTCATCACGGGGAAGGGCTCGGCGATGCCCGGCGTGTCAACGAGGGCGAACGTCCTCCGGACCGCCGCGGCGTCGTCGTGCCCGTCGAGCAGCACGCGACCGGTCTCGGGCCGCATGCGCCCGCCGGCGACGAGCGAGGCGAGCACGGGTGCCTGCTCCGTCTCGACGGCGACGACACCCGGGCGGCCGGGGGCGGCGACGGCGGAGACGACGGGCAGCGCGGCACCGGGCTCGTCGCCGATGCCGACGTGGTCGAGTTCGAGCGTCATGCGCGGTCCTTCTCTGTGGAGACCTTCGTGGTGGTGGAGGCGGCCGGCTCGGAGAGCGAAGCGGTGCGCCAGTCGATGCCGGCCATCCCGAGCGCCGAGAGGACGACCATGCGGCGTCCGTCGTCGTCGGAGGTGCCGGAGCGCGTGGCCTCGTCGAGCACGGCGATGCAGGCGCCCTCGACGAGCCGGCCGAGCGTCGCGGGGTCGACGTCGTCGCGCATGGTGCCGTCGGCGATCCCGAGGGCGCACGCGTCGCGGACCTGGGCGCGCAGGGGTGCGAACACCGCGGCCACCGACTCGTTGAACGGGCTGCGGATCGCGACCCGGGCCATCGACCGGACGTGGGACACCTCGGACCACAGCGTCACCGCGATGGCGGCGAGCCGAGCGGCCGGTGGGAGTGCGCCGAGGTCCGCCGCGGTCGGCATCGCACCGGCGACACGGGCGGCCCCGGCGGTGACGACCTCGCGCACGAGGTCGTCACGGGAGGGGAAGTGTCCGTAGACCGCACGCCGGGAGAGTCCTGCGGCGGACGCGATCGTCTCGAGCGAGACGTCCGGGTCCGCCTGCAGTGCGGTCTTCGCCGCCTCGATCAGGGCAGCCCGGTTCTCCGTCGCGTCCCGGCGGGGAGCGCGTGCGGGCTGGTCAGGAGTGGTCACGCACCCCATCGTAATAACGTGCACACACGTGTGCAAGTTATCAGTTCCAGCACCCCCGACCGGGGGTGGTCCCCCAAAGTGCCGACTGCGCTCCCTGAGAGCAAGCGCATAACTTCACAGCAATTCCATGAAGAACACGGACGGAGCCAGGAGTGCGCCTTTTGAACCGTGCAACACCGAACGACAACCCGAACCCGAACCCGCATCGCATCGCACGCGTGCTGACCGCCGGCATCGCCGCCGCGGCCCTCGCGTGCGGTGGGCTCGCCGTCGGTGGGGCGGCCTCCGCGGCCCCGTCCGGCCTCTCGCCCGCCGACCTGAAGATCGCGCAGCCGCTGCGTGACGCGAAGCCCCAGAAGACGATCGCGGCGTTCGTGCGCACGACCGGCCAGGGCGCCCTCGAGGTCGACGCGAAGGCCAAGGGCGGCGACCTGACGAAGTCGAAGACGCAGTCCTCGGCCGCGAAGCAGCGCGTCAAGGCGATCGGCTCGACCGTCGACGCGGTCCGCGCTGCCGTCAAGCAGTCCGACGCGGACGCCACCGAGCTCTACTCGACCGAGTACACCGTCCCGGGCATCGCCGTCGTCGCCGACGTCGAGGCGCTCCGGAAGGTCGCGGCGCGCTCCGACGTCGCGAGCATCATCCCGCTCACGCCGAAGAAGGTCGTCGAGCCGACGGTCAACGAGGATGCCTCGGCGGCCCCGTCCGGCGTCGACCCGAGCCTCGCGAAGCCGGGCGCGGACGGCGTCAGCCCGAAGAACGCGGCGAGCGACGTGTACACGCGGGCACTCAACGCGTGGCAGCAGACCGGCCACACCGGCAAGGGCGTCAACGTCGCCGTGCTGGACACCGGCCTCGACTACACCCAGGCGGACTTCGGCGGCCCCGGCACCACGGCCGCCTACGACGCTGCCCTCGCCTCGACGAGTGCGCCTGCTCAGGGCTCGTACGACCCGCAGAAGTTCCTCGGCGGGTACGACTTCGCCGGGCCGACCTACAACGCGGACCCGACCGACCCCGACACCTACCAGCCGGTGCCCGCGCCGGACGACAACCCGATCGACGGCAAGGGCGGCGACCACGGCACCCACGTGTCCGGGACGATCGCCGGCTACGGCCTCGACGCCGACAAGCAGACCTTCGACGGCGACTACACCAAGCTCACCACGCAGCAGGTGCAGGACATGTGGATCGGTCCGGGCACCGCGCCCGAGGCCGGCCTCTACGCCCTCAAGGTGTTCGGCGACGGCGGCGGCTCGACCGACCTCACCGGTGCCGCGCTCGACTGGGTCGGCCAGTCGCTGACCGAGGGCAAGGACATCAACGTCCTCAACCTGTCGCTCGGTTCCGACTACGGCGCACCGGACGACCCCGACAACGCGAAGATCGACGCGCTCACCGCCCGCGGTGTCCTGCCCGTGATCGCTTCGGGCAACGCCGACGACTTCACCGACATCGGTGGCTCGCCCGGGAACGCCGAGGGTGCCCTGACGGTCGCCGCCAGCGCCACTGGCCAGTCGCTCTACGACGGTGTCCAGGTGACCGCCCCGTCCGCCGTCGCGAAGACCTACCGCGCGCAGTACTCCCAGAACTTCCAGGGCACGCTGCCGGTCGAGGGCGACGTCGTCGTCCCGACCACGAACGTCGACGGCTGCACGCCCTTCACGGGTGCGGACGCCGCGGCCGTCGCAGGCAAGGTCGTCTGGCTCAAGTGGACCGACGCCGCGCTCGAGTGCGGGTCCGGGGTCCGGTTCGGCAATGTCCAGGCCGCCGGCGGCGTCGGCGTGCTCCTCGCGGGCACGATCAACACCTTCAGCTCGGGCATCGCGGGGAACGCGACCATCCCGGGTGCTGAGCTGACCAAGGACAGCGTGACGAGCCTCCTGGCCGCTGCCAAGGCCGGGACCCTGCACGTGAAGTTCGCCGACGAGCTCAAGGGCTTCGAACTCGCCACCGACCCCGAGGCCGTGAACACGCTCGCGTCGTTCACCAGCCGCGGTGTCCACGGTTCGTTCGGTGACATCGTCAAGCCGGACATCGCCGGCCCCGGGGTCAACGTGATCTCCGCGGCCAACGGCACCGGTGACGACCGCATGTCGATGAGCGGCACGTCGATGGCGACGCCGGACGTGGCGGGCATCGCCGCGCTGACGTTCGAGTCGCACCCGACCTGGTCGGCCCCGGACGTCAAGGCCGCGCTCATGAACACGGCCACGCACGACGTCGAGGACGGCTCCGGCACGGCGACCCTGCTGCGCCAGGGCACCGGCCGCGTCGACGCCCTGCAGGCCGTCACCGCCGACACCACCGTGAAGAGCGTCGAGAACGGTCAGCTCGTGACCGCCTCGTTCGGTGTCGTCGAGGTCTCGGGCAAGACCAGCGAGACCCGGTCGCTCCTCATCGAGAACACCGACTCCACGGCCCACACCTACGACGTGGCCTACCAGCCGCAGGTGTCCCAGCCGGGTGTCGCGTTCTCGCTCAGCACGAAGCGCGTCACCGTCGGCCCCGGTCGCGGTGCCGTCGTGGACCTGACGTTCACGGTCGCCGACCCGACGCAGCTCCGCCGCGTCATCGACCCCACCCAGGAGTCGGTGCAGCAGGGCTACCAGCGGGAGTTCGTCACCGCCGCGACCGGTCTCGTGACCTTCACCCCGACCGACAAGACGCTCGACCCGCTGCGCCTCGGCACCTACGTCGCGCCGAAGCCGGTCAGCGCCGTGCGCGGCTCGGGTGTGTCCTTCACCGGGTCCCAGAAGACCGCGAACCTCGCGCTGAGCGGCCGTACGGTCGACCAGGGCGGCCTGACCTCGGGCTACCACGCCGCGGTCGCACCGTTCGTGCTCGGCGGGACGGACGGCGTGGAGTCGTTCCCGACGGGTTCGGCGTCGCAGTCGCTCAAGGCCGCTGACGTCCGTGCCTACGGCGTCAGCTACGACAAGGCGTCGGACACCCTCGCGTTCGGTGTGCAGACGGCCGGTCCCGACGCCAACCCGGGCGCCGTGACCAACGTCGAGGTGTTCATCGACACGAACGGCGACGGCAAGGACGACTACCTCGTCTACGACGCGAAGTCGTCCGTGGTCGACGCGACGCTCGTCACGACGATCGACCTCAACGCGACGTCCGACGACGACGCCGTGGTCGACGCCTTCCCGCTCAACGGCGGTGCCCCCGGCCAGGACGTCAACACGTTCGACAGCGCCGTCAAGGTGCTGCCGGTGACGGCCTCGGCGATCGGTGCCGCGGGCAAGACCATCTCGTACCGGGTGGAGACCGAGTCGGCGTACGCGCCGGGTGCGGCCACCAGCGGGTCCTCGGTGGTCGACGTGACCTCGACGGCGAAGTTCAACCTCGCCAAGCCGACGCTCACGTTCGCGCAGGGTGGCCAGGGCGGCACGCTGTTCGCCGACAAGGGCACGCTCCAGGTCACCCGCGGCGCCGGTGTGGCCAGCGCCCGGATCCTGCTGCTGCACCTCGGCAACGCGGTCGGCAGCCAGGCCCAGAGCGCCGCGGCGACCTGGGTGGCCCCGGCGCTGACGCTCGTCAAGGGCAGTGCGGTCTCCATCAGCGGCAAGCCGACGGTCGGTACGAAGCTCAAGGCGAACCACGGCACGTGGAACGGCTCGGGCGTCACGTACTCGTACCAGTGGCTCCGTGACGGCAAGGCGGTGAAGAGCGCGACGAGCTCGTCCTACAAGCTCGGCACGTCCGACGCCGGCCACACCTTCTCGGTGAAGGTCGTCGCGACGGCGAAGGGCTACCAGGACGGCACGTCGACCTCGAAGTCGACCGCCAAGGTCGCTCGCCGCTAGGCACCGACATCACCACTCGGGCCCCGTCGCACCCCAGCGACGGGGCCCGCAGTGCGTCAAGAGGACATGTAGTTAGACAAACTAGTTATCCGGTGGGAGGGTTGCAGCATGCAGACGCAGACCACCCTGAAGCAGCTCCGGGCCAACCCGATGGAGTGGCGTCGCCGTGGGCTCACCCCGCCGGACGTCATCCAGTCGATGATCGAGGAACGCCTCGCCGAGCCGGGCCACTCGGCCCCGGTGGGCGACCCGTCGTACCAGGACTTCTTCCGCAGCTGAGCGCGCGGGCGCGAACCGCTCGGGACTGGAGGCGCGGTGCCGGCTGGCACCGCGCCTCCAGTCCGTCCCCGGTACCGTCCGTCGGACAGACGGCGGGGCGCCGCGTCGGCCGCGCCAGGCGACCGGCAGGTAGCGTGCCGGTGGCCGTCCGATAGACTCGGGTGGACCACCGGCCCGACTGGTCGTGTGAGGTCCTCCGCCAACGTGAGGAGAACCAGATGCCCGCTGCAGTGATCATCGGAGCCCAGTGGGGCGACGAGGGCAAGGGGAAGGCCACCGACCTCCTCGGGTCCCGCATCGACTACGTCGTGAAGTTCAACGGCGGCAACAACGCCGGGCACACGGTCGTCGTCGGCGGCGAGAAGTACGCCCTGCACCTGCTGCCCTCCGGCATCCTCACGCCGGGCGTCACGCCCGTCATCGGCAACGGCGTGGTCGTCGACCTCGAGGTCCTCTTCCAGGAGCTCGACGCGCTGAAGGCCCGCGGCGTCGACACCTCGAAGCTGCTCGTGTCGGCGAACGCCCACGTCATCACGCACTACCACCGCACGATCGACAAGGTGACCGAGCGGTTCCTCGGCAAGCGCCAGATCGGCACCACCGGTCGCGGCATCGGCCCGACCTACGCCGACAAGATCAACCGCGTCGGGATCCGCATCCAGGACATCTTCGACGAGAACATCCTGCGCCAGAAGGTCGAAGCGGCCCTCGACCAGAAGAACCACCTGCTGGTGAAGGTCTTCAACCGGCGCGCGATCGACGCCGACGAGGTCGTCGAGTCGCTGCTGTCCTTCGCGGACCGCCTGCGTCCGATGGTCGCCGACACCGGGCTCGAGATCCACCGTGCGCTCGAGCGCGGCGAGACCGTCCTGTTCGAGGCCGGCCAGGCCACCATGCTCGACGTCGACCACGGCACCTACCCGTTCGTGACCTCCTCGTCGGCGACGGCGGGTGGCGCGGCGACCGGTTCGGGCATCGGCCCGGGCAAGCTCGAGCGCATCATCGGCATCGTCAAGGCGTACACGACCCGCGTCGGCGCCGGTCCGTTCCCGACCGAGCTGTTCGACGAGTCGGGGGAGTTCCTCCGGGCCAACGGCTTCGAGTTCGGCACGACCACGGGTCGCCCGCGCCGCTGCGGCTGGTACGACGCCCCGATCGCCCGCTACACGGCGCGCGTCAACGGCGTGACGGACTTCGTGCTGACGAAGCTCGACGTCCTCACCGGGCTGTCGACGATCCCCGTCTGCGTGGCCTACGAGGTCGACGGCGTCCGCGTGGACGAGGTCCCCGTCAACCAGTCGGACTTCCACCACGCCAAGCCCGTCTACGAGGAGTTCCCCGGCTGGACCGAGGACATCACGGGTGCCCGCTCGTTCGAGGACCTGCCGAAGAACGCGCAGGACTACGTGCTCGCGGTCGAGGCGATGTCCGGGGCGCGGATCTCCGCGATCGGTGTCGGCCCCGGTCGTGACGCCATCGTCGTGCGGCACGACCTGCTCGGCGACACCGCAGCCTGACGATGCGCGTCCTGTTCGTCTGCAGCGGCAACATCTGCCGTTCGCCGCTCGGCGCACAGGTCCTCACGGCGCGACTCGGCCCGGACGCACCCGCGTTCGTGGTCGAGTCCGCCGGCATCATCGCGCAGGACGGCGCTCCGATGGACGATGCCGCCGCAGCGCAGTCCGTGCGACTCGGCGGGTCGCCCGACGGACATCGTGCGCGGTACCTCACCGCGGCGATCGCGGGGTCGGCGGACCTCGTGCTCACCGCCGAGCGCTCGCACCGTGCGGCCGTGGTCTCGCTCGCGCCCCGGACGGCGAAGCGCGCGTTCACGGTCAAGCAGTTCGCCCGGGTGCTCGACGGGCTCGAGCCGGCCGAGCTCGCCGGCGTGTCCACGCCCGAGGAGCTCGTCGCACTCGTGGCCCGACTGCGGGGGACCGTGCCGCCGCTCGAGGACCCGGCGGACGACGACGTCGACGACCCGTA
The DNA here is from genome assembly GCF_025407985.1 of Curtobacterium sp. C2H10. NCBI lineage: Bacteria > Bacillati > Actinomycetota > Actinomycetes > Micrococcales > Microbacteriaceae > Curtobacterium > Curtobacterium sp. C2H10. Next base: position 30,964 of record NZ_JABXGF010000012.1, read on the forward strand.
CCGCCGGTCGACGGCGACGCACGAGCGGGTGGCGGACGAGATCGCCGCGGCGCTCGTGGTGGTCGCGGACGCGCTGCGCGCCGTGCGCTGACCCGCGGGCACACTGCGGGTCGGCGCACACTGCGTGCACGCGGTGGCGCGCCGCGCGGACGCCCGCCGCTCAGCGCCGCGCCAGCACCTGCCGCTCGCGACTCGCGGCGACGCCCGCCACGAGCTGCACCCCCAGCAGCGCCAGCAGCACCACGACCGGCACCGTCCAGCCCCCGGTCGCCGTGTGCAGCAACCCGATCCCGAGCGGTCCGAGCCCCGCGAGCAGGTACCCCGTCCCCTGCGCCATCGTCGACACGTGTGCGGTGTGCCGGGCATCGGGCGACCGCCACACGATGTAGCTCAACGAGAGGCTGATCGCGCCGCCCTGCCCGAGCCCGAGCAACGTCATCCACAGCCACGCCCCAGCGGCCGGAGCCACGAGCAGGCCGACGAACCCCACCGCGCAGAGCACCACCACGACGACGACCGGCACCCACGTCGGTCGCAGTCGCCGCGCGATCGCGGGCCCGGTCACCCCGGTGACGATCCCGGGCAGGCTCGAGTACGCGAGCATCAGACCGGCCTCGTGCGCGGTCACCCCGGCGTCCTGCAGCACCGTCGGCACCCAGGTGAGGAACGCGTAGTACGACAGGCTCTGCAACCCCATGAACCCGGTCACCGCGATCGCCACGGGGTCGCGGAACAGGCGGGCGAACGTCGGCTCGTCGGCCGCCTCGACCGGAGCGTCGTCCACCGTCCGCGAGCGCCCGGTGTGCCCCGGGTTCCGCAGCGCCCGCGGCAACCAGACGAGGAACGCGACGACCGCCGGCACCGCCCAGAACGCCAGTGCCGGTCGCCACGACCCGAACGCCGCCGCGAGCGGGACGACGGCCGCCGAGGCGATCGCGGCACTGAGGAACAGCGCCGTCGAGTACAGCCCCATCATCAGCCCGACACGGTGCGCGAAGTCGCTCTTGATCGCCGCGGGCATGAGGACGTTCGCCACCGCGATCGCGGCGCCGGCCAGCACGGTGCCGCCGTAGAGCGCCCAGCCGTGGGGCTCGATCCGCAGCGCGATGCCCACAGCGAGCACGGCCATCGTCAGGCCGAGCAGCCGGTGCAGCCCGATCCGCCGGGTCAGCAGCGGCGTCAGGAACGCGAACGCCCCGAACGCGAACACCGGGATGGTGGTGAGCAGGCTCGCCGCCGACGGCCCGAGGTGCAGGGAGCGCTCGACGGCACCGAGGACCGGACCCACCGACGCCACGCCCATCCGCAGGTTCAGCGCGACGAGCAGGAGTCCGGCGCCGACGTACCAGGCGGCCAGGAGTCGCCGGCGGGGTCTCGTGTCGGGCACGGTGGTGGAAGCGGTGGTCATGCTCCGATCCCACCACCCGGCGGGACCGGCCCGGAACACGTATGCTGCCGATCGATGTCGGTTTCCAGCCACGCCCACGAGCGGATCGTCGACGACCGCACCGAGGCGGCGTACCGCTTCGAGCACGCCGAGACGGTCCCGCCCCACGCGCACCCGCTCGGTCACCTCGTGCACGCGGCGACGGGCGTGCTGTCGCTCATCACCGCCGACGGTGCGTGGATCGCGCCGTCGAACCGGGTCGCGTGGGTGCCGGCCGGTGCCGAGCACCGGCACCGGGCCCACGGGGTGACCGACATGCGGATCGTGTACCTGTCCGCGGAGGCCGCCGCGCGCCTCCCGTCCGGCCCCGCCGTCCTGTCCGTCTCACCGCTCGCACGGGAGGCGCTGCTCGCCCTCACGACACCGGCGCCGCGCTCCGAGACGGCCAGGTCCCACCTCCGTGCGGTCGTCGTCGACGAGGTCGCGTCCGCGCCGGAGCAGCCGCTGCACCTGCCGGAGCCGCGCGACCCCCGGCTGCGCCGGGTGGTGCGACGGGTCGAGCGCGACCTGTCGACCCCGCTGTCGCTCGCCGAGCTCGCGGCCTGGGCGGGGCTCGGGGAACGGACGCTGACCCGGCTGTTCCGGCAGGAGACGGGCACGGGGTACCGGCAGTGGCGCCTGCAGCTCCGGGTGCACCGTGCTCTGGTGCTGCTCGCGGGAGGACACAGCGTCACCGACGTCGCGGCGGCCTGCGGCTGGGCGACGACGAGCCAGTTCATCGAGCAGTTCACGCCGCTGGCCGGGATGACACCGGGGACGTACCGCCGGGCTGCTGGCCGAACGAGCGCCTGACGGTCCTCCAGCGGATTGGCCGGAGAACGAGTACCCCGATCTGTCCCCTGTACCCCGGAAGTGCGACGCCCGACCCCGGAAACCCGGGCTTCGCCGATGGGGCGCATTGACGGAACCCGTGAATCGGCGGGCGTCGCTGGCGGGTGGAGGGGTCGGTCTCGTAGCGTTCTCATGTCAGCCGATGTACCCCGGATCGCGAAGGAGAGCGACATGAGCACCACCGTCAGCACCGACACCCGAGCCGAGGTCACGCTCGACACCGAGACCGTCGACACGATCGCCATCCTCGAAGCCCAAGCTGAACCGCACGCCCGCCCGGCCCGCGCCAAGCTCACCTGGACGCAGGAGGACGACGGCGAGTGGGTCGCCAACTACGGCGGGTACTTCGGCGGATCGGTGGACAAGCGCGACGACCGCTACGTCGCCTCGGACACGTTCGGCCTCGTCGTCGGCGACTTCGCGTCGCTCGAGCAGGCACAGGCGAAGCTCGCGGACCAGCTGCACGTGATGCTGCCGTCCGTGATCCGCCCGGTCGACTAGCACGTCGCTCCCCGGAGCACTGCACCACCCCGCACCACCCGCACCACGGAACGCCGCACCACAGCAGCACGCACCAAGAGGAGCACGACCATGAGCACGCCCGTCGACCACCACCAGCACACCGAGGTGACCGTCGACACCGCCACCATGGTCGCGATCACCGGCATGGACGCCCACGTCGACCTCGTCGTCGACACCGACGTCGACGAGCCGGTCCACCCGCGCATCCTCTGGTCGCGGCCCGACACGGGGCTCTGGGCGGCGAACTACGGCGGCTACTACGGCGGGACCGTCGACCGCCAGGGTGCGCACTACTTCGTGTCGGACACCTTCGGGCAGTACGTCGGCGACTTCCGGTCGCTCGAGGAAGCCCAGCTGCGGCTCGCCGAGCGGCTCCACGTGCTCCTGCCGGACGTGCGTCGCGACGGCGCCTGACGCTCTGGACTGCGGGCCCGGACCACGTCAGCCGATCGGCTGACGCGATCCGGGCCTCCTGTCTGTCATGCTCTCGACGTGGGCCGACGCTCGGCCCGGACCGGGGGGACCATGACGTCGGACGAGCACGCGACCATCCCGCACCGAGCGGGCCCGTCTGCACGCGCGGTGCTGGCGACGTGCGTCGTCGCGGCCCTCGTCCTGCTCGCCGGGCTCGTCGTCGTCACCTCGTCGCCCGCGCCGCTGCGCGCGCTGGGCGCGAGCGGCGTCTGCGGCGGGTGGTCGGACGACGAGGCCGGACGTGACGAGACCCGGATGTCCGCCGGGTTCGTCCTGCGGAACCCGTCCGACCGGCCCGTCACGCTCCGGGGCGTCCGCGCGACGTGGGACTCCGGGCTCCGCTCGGTGCGCGTCGTCCTCGCGGAGAAGGTCCGGGGATCCGGCACGGGCGCACTGATGGGCGACACCGCGAGCGTCGTCGACGGCGCGCAGGTCCTCGACGCCGACGGTACGGTGATCGCGCCGCACCACGACGTCCGGGTCGTCGCCGAGATGCGCTCGAGGAGCCTGGCGCACGGCGGACACCTGACCGGGCTCCGGGTGACGACGACCGGGCCGCTGGGGACCCTGCGGACCCAGGACCTGTCGGACGTGACCGTGGGGATGACCACGCCGGGGTCCGACGTCTGCTGAGCGGCGTGGCTAGGCGACCCGCTCGATGAGCTGCGGCCCGTCGTTCCTGACGCTGTTCACCGCACGTGAGACCTCGTACTGCTCGAGGCCCGCCGCGACCGTCAGCGACTCGTGGTCGAGCAGGGCGAGCAGGTCGTCCTGTCCGAGGCCGCCCTGCTCGGTGTCCAACCAGGCGTCGTAGCCGTCCGGGGTGAGGAACGCCGGCATGCGGTCGTGCACCTCGCCCGGGGCCACGTGGGCGTCCCGCGTGATGATCGCCAGGGACAGCCGCCACTTGTCCGGGTCGCTGTCGGGCTTCGTGGGGTCGGGCCAGGCGCTCACGACACCGGCCATCGCGAGGGCGCCGCCGGGTTCGTGGACGAAGTGCGGTTCCTTGCCGTCCTCGCGCACGACCCACTCGTAGTAGCCCTGGGCGGGGACGATGCAGCGGTTCGTCGCGAACGCCCGCTTGAACATGCCGCTCGTCGCGACGGTCTCGATGCGGGCGTTGATCGGCTTCGGACGCTGCTTCTGGAAGTCCTTCGCCCAGCTCGGCACGAACCCCCAGCTGATCTGCGGGAGTTCGCGCTGCCCGTGCCGCTGCCGGACCGCGAAGACCGGGTCGGTCGGTGCGACGTTCCAGCTCGGGACCAGGCCGGTGCCGACCACGCCGGTGTCCTCGTCGACGTGCTCGGTCCGGTCGGCGAGCTCACCGATCAGTTCCGGCAGCAGATCGGCCGTGGTGTCGGAGACGACGAACCTTCCACACATGCGCCCAGTGTGCCCGGTGCCACCGACACGCGCTCACGCGCTCACTCGCCCGGGAGCGCCAGCTTGCTGCCGCTCGGGCTGTCGGGGCGTCCTCGGCGTGGCGCGGGCGGGACGGGCGGCAACGCCTCGGCCTCGACGCGGAGTTGCTCCTGGCGCCCGAGCGTCCGGATGCCGATGACCCCCGTGCCGCTCGTGACCACGATGGAGAACAGCCAGACGCCCGGGAACAGGATCACGGTGTCGCTGCCCACCGACGAGGCCACGTCGAACACCAGGGTGCCGAGGACGATGCCGATCCACCCGCCCGTGAGGAACAGCGAGCGGTACGCCGCTCGGACGAGCAGGTCGCGGGTCGCCGGCATGCCCTGCAGCACGGCGTCGCGGTGCTCCGGCGCGACCGGCGGCGGGTTGCGGCGGAAGTACCGGGCGATCGCCTCCTGTGTACGCCACCCGATGCCGGGCACGGGTGGGAGCGACCATCCCCGGGGGCCGATCGGCGTGAGGGCGGCACCGACGCACCCGATGCCCGCGGCGACCAGGAGCGCCACGACGACCCCGGCAGCGACCGGGACGGCTCCGTCGAGGCGCTCGACGAACGCCCCCAGGAGCAGCAGCCCGGCGAACGCGACGACCGCGACGACGATCCCGACGCGGACGGCACGGCGGTGGTGGCGCCGGTCGACGAGCTCGGGGAGCCGCTCGCGGTACACCTGCCACCCGGTGCGGAAGACGGTCCGGGGTACCTGCTCGCGGGCCTCAGTCACCGGGCAGCCGCACCTTCGATCCGTCGACCCCGTGCTTCCCCGTATCGGCGTCTCCGGCCGGCGGGTCGACCGCGAGGGCTGCGAGCCGCGCGCGCTCCGAGCGGCCGAGCCGCACCACGAGGTCGGGCAGCGTGCAGACGTACACCGCTGCCCACAGCAGCGCGATCGGCCGCACGTCGCTGCGCGCGAAGGCCGCGATCCCGAGCAGTGCGACCCCGCCGAGGAGCGGGGCGAGCCGCGTCAGCCGCCGGACCAGCCCGCGCTGCAGGAGTCCGACGTCGGTCAGCACCGCCGCACGGTCCTCGGGGGTCACCGGGAGCTGCCGTCTCGCCAGGTAGGGCTGCACCGACCACCGCACACTCATCTGCCAGTCCGGCCGGACCTGTCGCCCGTTGATGGTCGCTGCCGGGTCGAGCGGACGGTCGGTCCGGAAGCCGGAGAACACGATCGATCCGAGGCCGAGGGACACGAGCGCGATGACCACGACCGGTCGGACGGCCCCCGTACCGGCCCAGCCGAACGCGAGCTGCAGCGCGACGGCGCCGACCAGCACCACCACGGAGCACGCGGCGGCGATCCACGCGGCACGACGGGCGCGCGCGGGATCGACCACCGTGGCGATCCGCTCCCGCAGCACCTGCCACCCGAGTCTGAACACGAGATTCCGTCTACTCCGTGAAGCTGACAGCGGTGGGGCCGGACACGCCCGACGCGTCCTCACCGACCGACCGCCGCCGCCCGCCGTTGCGCCCCGCTCCAGCGGTCGTCCAGGAACGCACGATGCGCTCGTGCCATGAGTCTCGACATCGTCTACACCGCCGCCGCCCACGCCACCGGAGGCGGCCGCGACGGACACGTGCGCAGCGAGGACGACCGCCTCGACCTCGACACCCGTCCGCCGAAGGAGATGGGCGGCAGCGGCGAGGGCACGAACCCCGAGCAGCTCTTCGCCGCCGGGTACGCCGCGTGCTTCCTCGGGGCGCTCCACGCCGCGGGCCGGGAGCTCGACGTCGACACGACCGGCGCCGAGGTCTCGGCCGAGGTCGGCATCGGCGGCACCGGCAACGGGGGCTTCGGCCTCGCGGTCGAGCTCGACGTCTACGCGCCGGCCGCCCGACCCGAGCAGCGCCAGCGTCTCGCCGAGCGCGCGCACGAGATCTGCCCCTACTCGAACGCCACCCGCGGCAACATCACGGTCGCGCTGTCGATAGTCGACTAGCGTGCCGCCCGTGGTCACCGACGAGTCGCGCTGCCCCTGCCTGAGCGGCAACCCCTACGGCGAGTGCTGCGGCCCGCTGCACGCGGGCGCCGCGGCCCCGACCGCCGAGCGGCTCATGCGGTCGCGGTTCAGCGCGTTCGCCCTCGGCCTGCCCGAGTACCTGCTGCAGACGTGGCACCCGCGCACCCGCCCGGCGAACCTCGAGCTCGACCCGGCCCAGCGCTGGACGCGGCTGGACGTCCTGTCGACGGAGTCCGGCGGCCCGTTCGACTCCCGCGGCACCGTCGCCTTCCGCGCGTGGTGGCGCACCGACGACGAGCGGGGCACACTCGAGGAGACGAGCGACTTCGTGCGCGAGCACGGCCGGTGGTCCTACGTGGACGGCACGGTGTCCTGAGCGCCTCCGTCCGCAGACAGGAGCACACCGTGCCGGACCGTGACCTCGCCGCCTTCGGCGCCCACACCACCGCCGCCGAGGTCGTGGCGGGGCTCGACCTCCGGGGACGGACCGCCGTCGTGACCGGTGCCGCCTCGGGCATCGGCGTGGAGACGGCCCGAGCGCTCGCCGGGGCCGGTGCGACCGTGACCCTGGCGGTCCGCGACGTCGAGGCCGGACAGCGGGTCGCGGCGGACATCGCCCGCACGACCGGGCGCACGGCACCCGACGTCGCCGAGCTCCACCTCGACCGCCCGGCCTCCGTGGAAGCGTTCGCGGCGTCGTGGTCCGGCCCCCTCGACGTCCTGGTCGCCAACGCCGGGGTGATGGACAGCCCGGAGTCGTACACCTCGGCCGGGTGGGAGACGCAGTTCGCCACGAACCACCTCGGGCACTTCGCGCTGGCCCTCGGGCTGCACGAGGCGCTCGCCGCGGCCTCCGGTGCGCGGATCGTCTCGCTGTCGTCGAGCGGGCACGGCAGCTCGCCGGTCGTGTTCGACGACCTGTTCTTCCGGCGTCGCCCGTACGAGCCCGGACTCGCCTACGCCCAGTCCAAGACCGCCAACGTGCTCTTCGCCGTCGAGGTCGGACGACGATGGGCCGCCGACGGGATCACGGCGAACGCGTGCATGCCCGGAGGGATCTGGACGGGGCTGCAGAAGCACTGGGACCCGGAGGTGCTCGCGGCGACGAAGGTCTCCGCGGCGGACGTCGTCAAGTCCCCGGAGCAGGGCGCGGCGACGTCGGTGCTCCTCGCCACCGCTCCGGAGCTCGACGGCGTGAGCGGCCGGTACTTCGAGGACTGCCACGAGGCCGCCGTCGTCGACCGCATCACCGACGGGCTGCACGGCGTGCTCCCCTGGGCGCTCGACCCGGCCGCCGCCGAGCGGCTCTGGGACGTCTCGGTCGCGTTGCTCGACGCCGAGGCACGAGCTCGACGCTGACCGAGGCTCAGGCCCCGATGGTCTCCGGCAGGCCCACGGAGGCGCGCATCGCCCTCCGCACGTCGGCCTCGGCCGGCAGGAACTCGTCCTGGTCACCGCTCAGGAAGAACCGGATCTGCCCGAGGGCCTGCTCGGCGAGCATGTCGAGCCCGTTCAGCACGCGCCCGCCGGCGTCCGCCCACCGGGTCGCGACGGCGGTCGGCCAGGGCTCGTAGGCCACGTCGAAGAGCACCGCGTCCGGCCCCGACGGCACGAGGTCGAGCGTGTTCGCCGCACCCCCGGGCAGCGTCGAGACGACGAACCCGTGACGGCTCCCCGGCAGCTCGGTCAGCGGGAGCACCTCGAGCGAGACCCCGAGCCGCACAGCCAGGTCGACGAGGTGTCCGGCCTTCGCGGTGTCGCGGAGGAACACCCGCACGAGCGACGCCCCGAGCCGCACGGCCGCGGTGAGGGCGCTCGCTGCGGTCGCACCCCCGCCGAGGACGGTCGCCTCACCGGGGAGGTGTCCGAGCGCCTCGACCGGGCGCACGATCCCCTCGACGTCGGTGTTCGCGCCGGACCGCAGGACGGTGTCGCCGACCGTGCGGAACGCGATGGTGTTGGCGACCCCGAGCTCGTCGACGAGCGGGGTCGTCCGGTCGAGCATCGGCAGGACCTCGCGCTTGAGCGGCATGGTGAGGCTCAGTCCGCGCCAGTCGGGACCCAGCCCCGCGACGAACGCGTCCAGTCCGCCGGACGCGACCTCGTGCCTCCCGTACGTGAACGGCACCCCGAGCACGTCGTAGGCCGCTGCGTGCAGCGTGGGGGAGAGGGAGTGGGCGATGGGGGAGCCGAGCACCGCGAGGCGGGTCCGGGAGGGGTCGGAGTACATGTCCCCGTCAGCCTATCCAGGCGTGTTCCGCGCCGAGCGCTTAGGTTAGGCTTACCTTCGTGATCCGAACTCCCTCCCGCTTCCGCCGAGCGCTCGCCGCTGCCGGCGCCGTCGTCGCAGCGTCCCTCGTCCTCGCCGGGTGCGCCTCCGGCTCTGGTTCGTCGTCCGACGACGCCGCGACCACGTCCGCCGACGGCCAGTTCCCGGTGTCCATCACCACCGCCCTCGGCACCACGAAGATCGACTCGCAGCCGAAGCGCGTCGTCGCCCTCGGCTGGGGCGACGCCGAGACCGCGCTCGAACTCGGCGTGCAGCCCGTCGGCGCGAGCGACTGGCTCGCGTTCGGTGGCGACGGCGTCGGCCCGTGGCTCAAGGGTGCGTACACGAAGTCGCCGAAGATCATCCAGACGCTCGAGCCGAGCTACGAGGACATCCTCAAGCTCAAGCCCGACGTGATCCTCGACGTGAAGTCGTCGGGTGACGAGGACCGCTACGCGAAGCTCTCCGCGATCGCACCGACCGTGGCGATCCCGAAGGGCGGCGAGAACTACCTCGCGTCGACCGAGCAGCAGACCACGATGATCGCGAAGGCGCTCGGCAAGGAGGCCGCGGGCAAGAAGCTGCTCGCCGGCCTCGACGACGCCTACGCCGCCGCCCGCAAGGCGCACCCGGACTTCGCGGGCAAGTCGGCGGTCGTCGGCGCCTACACGTCCGAGGGCTTCGGGGCCTACGCCTCGACGGACAGCCGCTCGACGTTCATGCGGAACCTCGGCTTCACGATCCCGAAGGCGATCGACGAGCAGGCCGGCAAGGCGTTCTCGGTGCACCTGTCGGACGAGAACCTCGACCTGCTGGACGCCGACCTCACGCTGATCCTGCCGATCTACGTCGAGGCGTCCAAGGCCGAGTCCGACCCGCTCTTCCAGAAGGTGCCGTCGGTCGAGGCCGGGCACGCCATCGTGTTCGACGACCCGGACGTGTCGTCGGCGTTCTCGATGGGGACCACCGCCGCGATCGAGTGGGCGCTCGAGAAGCTGCCGGACGAGTTCCAGGCGAAGCTCGGCTGACGCCGATGCGGAACGACGGGAGGCGCGGTGCCAGCTGGCACCGCGCCTCCCGTCGTCCTGTGGTCGCGTCACGGACCGGCGTCCGGCCCGTCGGGACGCTGCGGTCAGGCGCCGAACGTCGAACCGAGGAACGCGAAGAGCAGGGCGATCAGCGGGAACGACCCCTGCACGAACGCGGAGTTGAGGTACCGGCGACCCGTCCCGAGCAGGACCACGGCGGCACCGAGCATCGACGCCGTCGAGAACACCACGAGCGTCCACCCGGTGGCCCCGTTGCCCGTGACGGCGAGCACCACACCGAGGATCGCGCCGATCGCGAGGAACAGGTTGTAGAAGCCCTGGTTGAACGCCATCGAGCGGGTGGCCTGGACCTCGGTCTCGGACGACAGGCCGAAGATCTTCCGCACACGGGGACTCGTCCACGCGACGGACTCGAGGAAGAAGATGTACACGTGCACGAGGCCCGCGAGGACCGCGAACACGCACGAGATCACGAGCAGGACCGACATGGTCCCCATTCTCGCAGTTCCGAAGGCGTGCTCAGTTCCCGCTCAGGTTCCGGTCGCCGGCCGCCGACGTAACCGACACCTGCCGAGCGGTCGCGGCCGTTAGGCTCGGGGCATGAGCGACGACGACACCACGCCCCAGTACGACCCGGCGGCCGTCGCCGAACTGGCCAGCATCCGCCAGAGCATCGACAACATCGACGCCGCGGTCATCCACATGCTCGCCGAGCGCTTCAAGTACACCCAGCGGGTCGGTTACCTCAAGGCAGCAGCGGGGATGCCGGCGGCCGACCCGGGGCGCGAGCAGATCCAGGTCGCACGACTCCGCTCCCTCGCCGCCGAGTCGCACCTCGACCCCGCCTTCGCGGAGAAGTTCCTGAACTTCATCGTCGCCGAGGTCATCCACCACCACGAGCAGATCGCCGGCGGCGACGAGTGAGCGACGCGCTCCCGACGCTGCTCGTCGGCTCGTACACGGCCACCGGCGGCGGGAACGCGACGGGCATCTCGATCGTGCCCGGCGGACCGGTCGGGGCTGCGGACGGCGGCGCGCCGACCGCTCGCACCGTCGCGGTCATCGACGACCCGTCGTTCCTGGCCGTCTCCGGCGACCGGGTCTACGCCGTGTCCGAGACGGCCGACGGCGGTGTCTCGGCGTTCCGCCTGGGCGGCTCGTCGCTCGAGCACCTCTGGGACGCTCCGGCCGGCGGCGACGCCCCGTGCCACGTGCGCGTCGACCCGTCCGGTGCGCTCGTCGTCACCAACTACGTCTCCGGTACCGTCACGGCGGTCTCGCTCGCCGCAGCGGAGTCGCACGCCGCGTCGGTGCTCGGCAGCGACGGGCTGATCGGCGCGCACGGCAGCGACGACCAGGTGACGGTGCCCGCGTCGGCGCTCGTCACCGAGGTCCTCCCCGACGCCACCGGCCCCGTCGAGGACCGACAAGAGGGTCCGCACGCCCACCAGTCGACCGCGACGCCGGACGGCACCGTGCTCGTGGCGGACCTCGGCGGCGACGCCCTGCACGAGTTCCGGATCACGGACGCCCCGACCATCGAGCAGGTCCGCGTCCACCACGTCACCCCGGGTGTCGGACCGCGGCACCTCGCCTGGTACGAGGGCGACCTCATCGTGGCCGGTGAGCTCGACGGCCGGGTCCACCGCCTCCGCCGCGACGGCTCGGGGTCGTTCGTGTCGGTGGCCTCCGCGGCGACCTTCACCGGCGAGGTCGGCGAGTCGCTCCTCAGCCACATCGAGGTCGACGACGCCGGGCGCGTGTACGTCGCGGTGCGCGGGCGCGACCTCGTGGTGGTGCTCGACGCATCCGAGGGCGGGCTGTCGCTCGTGGGGTCGGCGTCCTCCGGTGGGGTGTGGCCCCGGCACTTCGCACGGGTGCCCGGGTTCCTCCTCGTGGCGAACCAGATGTCCGACGCCATCGCGGTCCTGCCCCTCGGCGAGGACGGTGTCCCGGGCGAGGCCGTCGCGCAGATCGCGGTCGGCACGCCGGCGTGCGTCGTCCCGGTCGTCGTGCCGGTCTGAGTCCGACCCCATGGACGCGTCCTACACCCTCGTCCCCGGCCCGCCTCCCCTCGACGACTACCTCCGGCTGCGCCATGACTCCGGCCTGACGCCGAAGGACGCCGACCAGGGCGCCGGGGCGATCGCCGGCAGCTGGTCCGCCTGCCACGTCCTCGATCCCGACGGGCGGCCCGTCGCGATGGGCCGGACGATCGGCGACGGCGGCTGGTACTTCCACATCGCCGACATCGCGACCGACCCGGCGCACCAACGCCGGGGGATCGGTCGTGCGGTGGTCGCTTGGCTCGTCGCGGACATCCGCTCCCGGGCACCCCGTGGCGCGTACGTCACCCTCGTCGGCGACCCGCCCGGGCAGCGGCTCTACCGATCGCTCGGCTTCGACGACGTGGCACCGAGCCTCGGGATGGCGCTGCTGACCGACTGACCGGCCGGCCGGGTGGTCAGGACTCGATGACGTTCTCGAACGGTCGGCCCTCGGCCAACGCGGCCACCTGACGGCGCATCAGCTCGATCGACCGCGGCACGCTGAGGTCCGTGTTGCCGCCGACGTGCGGCGTCAGGACCGTGTTCGGCGTCGTCCAGAGCGGGTGCCCGTCGGGCAGGGGTTCGGGATCGGTGACGTCGAGCGCTGCCGAGAGCCGTCCGGACCGCAGCTCGGCGACGAGGGCATCGGTGTCGACGACCTTGCCGCGGGCGACGTTCACCACGAGGGCGCCGTCGGGCAGCGCGGCGAGCAGGTCGGCGTCCACCAGCCGTTCGGTCTCGTCCGTCAGCGGGGCGATGAGCACCAGGACGTCGGTGGTCGCGGCGAGCTCCGGGAGCTCGCCGAACGCGTGGACCTGCCGGCCGTCCTGCTCACGCGCGGTCCGCGCCACCACGGTGACCTCGGTGCGGAACGCCTCGAAGCGGGTCGCGATGGCGGACCCGATCGCGCCGTAGCCGACCACGGTCACTCGACGGTCGGCGAGGGACCGGGTGGTCCGGGCGTCCCAGACGCCGTTCGCACGGTCGGCCTGGAACGCCCCGAGCTCGCGCAGTGACGTCAGCGCGAGCCCCACCGCGAGTTCGGCGGTCTCGTCGTCGTGGATGCCGCGGCCGTTCGCGAGCTGCGCGTGGCCGGGGACGTGCGGGACCGCGTGCTCGTACCCGGCGCTCGGCAGCTGCAGGAGCCGCAGGTTCGGCAGGTCGTGCACGTACTGCCACCGGTGCCGCCCACCGAAGTAGAACGGCAGGAACGCGATGGCCACGTCGTCGGGGCGTCCGTACGGTGCCTCGACGTCCCACACGTCGAGCTCGATGCCCTCCGGCACGGGGCCGAAGCGATCGACGAGTCCACGGAACGGCAGGGTGACGACGGGCATCAGTCGGTACCCGTCGTCGTGGCGCTCCGGTCCGACCCGTTCAGGAGTCGGTCCGCGGCGAGAACGAGCCGTGGTCGTCGAGCGGACCCCGACCGACGTAGCCCTCGGTCACGTCCTCGACGATGACGTCCCCGAAGCGGCTCGGGAGCGTGGCGCCGTGGGTGCCGCGCAGCTCGTCGAGCGTCGCCTCGAACGCACCCTGGACCTCGAGCGACCCGCTCGTGGCGTCCGTGACACCGATGCGGAGCACCGGGAAGCCGCGGCCGTCGCAGAGGCCCTGGAAGCGGACGTCGTCCTCGCGCCGGACGGTCACGATCACGCGGCCGGTCGACTCGGAGAACAGCGCGGTGGCGGTGTCGACGCCGTCGCGGGCCTCGAGCTCGTCGAGCACGACGCGGGCGCCGAGCCCGAACCGGAGCACCGACTCGGCGAGGGTCTGGCCGAGGCCGCCGTCCGCCAGGTCGTGGGCGCTCGTGAGCAGCTGCTCGTTCGCCGCGGCGTGCAGGAGGTCCGCGAGGGCCTTCTCACGCTCGAGGTCGACCGACGGCGGACGGCCACCGAGGTGTCCGTGCACGGTGCCGGCCCAGGCCGACCCGTCGAGCTCGAGCGACGTGGTGCCGAGCAGGTAGATGTTGTGGCCGTCGTCCTGCCAGCCGGAGGGCACGCGCAGCGCCACGTCCTCGATCACGCCGAGGACACCGACGACCGGGGTCGGGTGGATCGGGGTGGTGCCGGTCTGGTTGTAGAACGACACGTTGCCGCCCGTGACCGGGATCCCGAGCTCCATGCAGCCGTCGGCGAGCCCCTCGACCGCTTCGGAGAACTGCCACATGACCTCGGGGTTCTCGGGGGAGCCGAAGTTCAGGCAGTCGGTCACGGCCGCCGGGACGGCACCGGTGACGGCGACGTTCCGATACGCCTCGGCGAGGGCCAGCCGGGCGCCCTGCTTCGGGTCGAGCTGGCAGTAGCGGCCGTTCGCGTCGGTGGCGATCGTGACGCCGAGCCCGGTCTCCTCGTCGACGCGGATCATGCCGCCGTCGTCGGGGAAGGAGAGCGCCGTGTTGCCGAGCACGTAGGTGTCGTACTGGTTCGTCACCCAGTTCTTCGACGCCAGGTTCGGGGAGCCGAGCAGCTGCAGGAACTGCGCCTTGAGGGCGGGGCCGTCGGCCGGGCGGTCGAGCGATGCAGCCGAGTCGGCCTGCAGCGCGTCGATCCAGGTCGGGTAGGCCACGGGGCGGTCGTAGACCGGGCCGTCGACGGCGACCGTGCGCGGGTCGACGTTCACGATCTCCTGGCCCTGCCAGTCGATGACGAGCCGGCCGGTGCCGGTGACCTCGCCGAGGACGCTGGTCTCGACCTCCCACTTGCCGACGACGCTGAGGAACTCGTCGAGCTTCTCGGGGCGGACGACCGCCATCATGCGCTCCTGGCTCTCAGACATGAGGATCTCCTCGGCGGTGAGCGTGGGGTCGCGCAGCAGGACGTCGTCGAGCGAGATGTGCATGCCGCCGTCGCCGTTCGACGCGAGCTCGCTCGTGGCGCACGAGATGCCGGCGGCACCGAGGTCCTGGATGCCCTCGACGAGTTCCTTCTGGAACAGCTCGAGGCAGCACTCGATGAGCACCTTCTCGGCGAAGGGGTCGCCGACCTGGACGGCGGGACGCTTGGTCGGGCCGCCCTCGGTGAAGGTGTCGGACGCCAGGATCGACGCGCCGCCGATGCCGTCGCCGCCGGTGCGGGCACCGAAGAGCACGACCTTGTTGCCGGCACCCGAGGCGTTCGCGAGGTGCAGGTCCTCGTGGCGGAGGACCCCGACCGCGAGGGCGTTCACCAGCGGGTTGCCCTGGTACACCGGGTCGAAGTAGGTCTCGCCGCCGATGTTCGGCAGGCCGAGGCAGTTGCCGTAGAACGAGATGCCGCCGACCACACCGTGGACGACGCGCTGCGTGTCCTCGTGGTCGATCGCGCCGAAGCGGAGCTGGTCCATCACGGCGACCGGGCGCGCGCCCATCGAGATGATGTCGCGGACGATGCCGCCGACACCGGTCGCGGCGCCCTGGTACGGCTCGACGTAGGACGGGTGGTTGTGCGACTCGACCTTGAAGGTCACCGCCCAGCCGTTGCCGACGTCGATGACACCGGCGTTCTCGCCCATGCCCACCATGAGGTTCTTCGTCATCTCCGGCGTGACCTTCTTGCCGAACTGCCGGAGGTAGTTCTTCGAGGACTTGTACGAGCAGTGCTCGGACCACATCACGGAGTACATCGCCAGCTCGCCCGAGGTGGGGCGGCGGCCGAGGATCTCGCGGATCTTCGCGTACTCGTCGGCCTTGAGCCCGAGCGCCTCGTACGGCTGCTCCTTGTCGGGCGTGGCTGCGGCGTCCTGGACGGTGTCGGGCTTCGGGCGGACGTGTGTCGTCACGGTGGTGTCGTTCCCTGTCACTGGAGTCGTGTTCGTCGGCGTGGTCGTCACTTGACGAGCGTCGACTCGATCACGGAGGTGAAGAAGGTGAGGCCGTCCGTGCCGGAGGCCATCGCCGCGGGGGTGTCCGGGCCGAACCCGGGCTCCGTCGCGTGCTCGGGGTGCGGCATCAGGCCGACGACGTTGCCGCGCTCGTTGGAGACGCCCGCGATGTCGTCGATCGACCCGTTCGGGTTCACGCCGACGTAGCGGAACACGACCTGGCCGTTGTCCTCGATGCGCTTGATCTCGTCGGCGTCCGCGACGAAGCGGCCGTCGGCGTTCTTCAGCGGGATGGTGATCTCCTGCTGGGCCGTGAAGCCGCTCGTCCACGCCGTGGCGGTGGTCTCGACGCGGAGCTTCTGGTCGCGCCGGATGAACTGCTGGTGCGCGTTGCGGGTGTGCGCGCCCGGGACGAGTCGCGCTTCGGCGAGCATCTGGAAGCCGTTGCAGATGCCGAGCACGGGCATCCCCTTGCCGGCGGCGTCGATCACCTCGGCCATGATCGGGGCCTTCGCCGCGATCGCACCGGCACGCAGGTAGTCGCCGTAGGAGAACCCGCCGGGGAGGACGATCGCGTCGACGCCCTGCAGGTCGTGGTCGCCGTGCCAGAGCGCGACGGGGTCGGCACCGGCGAGGCGGACCGCGCGCTGGGCGTCGCGGTCGTCGAGCGAGCCCGGGAACGTGATGACGCCGATGCGCACCGGTGTCACTCGCCTTCGACCGTCACGGACACGACGTCCTCGATGACGGCGTTGGAGAAGACGTCGGCGGCGATCTCGCGGACCTCGGCCAGCTTCTGGTCGTCGACCGGGCCGTCGACGGCCACCTCGAAGCGCTTGCCGATGCGGACGTTGGTCAGGTCTGCCTTGCCGAGACGGGCGAGGGCGTTGCCCACCGCCTTGCCCTGGGGGTCGAGGATCTCGGCCTTCGGCATGACCTCGACGACGATCGTTGGCACGTGTTCACTCCAGCACTTCGGGGATGGGTGGGACGCGAACAGTCTACGGGGCGCGCGCGGCGCGTCGGACGCGCTTGCGCTCGGTTGTTCGAAGGCGTACATTCCACTTGGAATAATCGGTACGGACCAGTCCAGGAGGCACGGATGGCGTCGCTCACGCCCCTCGCGTTCGCCGCGCTCGGGCTCCTCGCGGAGTCACCCATGCACCCCTACGAGATGTTCCAGACGATGCTGCAGCGTCGCGAGGACCAGAACGTCAAGGTCCGACCGGGCACGCTCTACCACCAGATCGGTCGCCTGGTGGACCTCGGCTACGCCGAGGCGCTCGGGACCGCGCGCGAAGGCAACCGACCGGAACGCACCACCTACGCGATCACCGACCACGGGCGCACCGCGCTCGAGGACGGCCTCCGCCGCATGATCGCCGAGCCCGCCGACGAGTACCCGGAGTTCCAACTCGCGGTCTCGCACGTCGACAACCTGAGCGCCGAGGACGCGGCGACCGCCCTGCGCGCCCGCGCCCGCGCACTCCGGACGGAACGCGAGCAGTACGACGAAGCCGCCACGGGCCTCCAGGCCAAGCGTCTCGCGGACCGCTTCTGGCTGGACGTGTCGTACGTCCGTGCCATGCTCACCGCGCAGATCGAGTGGCTCGACGCCGCGGCCGACCGGATCGCGAGCGGCGACATCCCCTGGGACGGCCCGGCCGTCCCCACCGACACAGGCACCACCACGAACAGCAAGGAACCCACTCGATGACCTCCGTCTCGACCACCACCGAGAAGAAGCCGTGGCCGGCCCTCTGGGCCCTCGTCGTCGGCTTCTTCATGATCCTCGTCGACTCGACGATCGTGTCCGTCGCGACGCCGACCATCGCCGCGAAGCTCGACGCCAGCATCAACTCCGTCATCTGGGTGACGAGCGCCTACCTGCTCGCCTACGCCGTGCCGCTCCTCATCACCGGCCGGCTCGGTGACCGCTTCGGGCCGAAGGTCATGTACCAGATCGGGCTCGTGGTGTTCACGCTCTCGAGCCTCTGGTGCGGGCTCGCCGGCTCGATCGAGGTGCTCATCGTCGCCCGTGTGGTCCAGGGGCTCGGTGCGGCGATGATGACGCCGCAGACGATGGCCGTGATCACGCGCATCTTCCCGCCGCAGAACCGCGGCGCGGCGATGGGCCTCTGGGGTGCCGTCGCCGGTGTCGCCTCGCTCGTCGGCCCGATCGTGGGCGGCCTGCTCGTCGACGGCTTCGGCTGGGAGTGGATCTTCTTCGTCAACGTCCCGGTCGGTGTGGTCGCGTTCGTGCTCGCGCAGCGCTTCGTCCCGTCGTTCGACCGGCACGGGCACCGCTTCGACACCCTCGGCATCGTCCTGAGCGCCGTCGGCATGTTCCTGCTCGTCTTCGGCATCCAGGAAGGCGAGACCTACGACTGGGGGACCATCACCGGCCCGATCTCGGTCTGGTCGCTCATCATCGCCGGCATCGTCGTGCTCATCGCCTTCGTGGTGTGGCAGGGCGTGCAGAAGGGTGAGCCGCTCCTGCCGCTCGGCCTCTTCAAGGACCGGAACTTCACGCTCGCGAACATCGCCATCACCGCGGTCGGCGTCGCCATCTCGTCGTTCGCCCTGCCGATCATGCTCTGGGCGCAGGACGTGCTGACGTTCAGCCCGACCCAGGCGGCGCTGCTCCTCGTCCCGCAGGCCGTGCTCTCGGCCGGCCTCGCCCCGCTCGTCGGCAAGAACCTCAACCGGTGGAGCCTGCGCTGGGTCGCGGCGTTCGGCCTCGCCTGCTTCTCCGGCGCGCTGTTCTGGTTCGGGGCGCTCCTGGCCTCGGGTGCCGACTGGGGCTGGGTGCTCCTGCCGTCGACGCTCCTCGGCCTCGCGAACGCCTGCATGTGGGGGCCGCTCTCGGTCTCCGCGACGCGCAACCTGCCGCCGAAGCTCGCCGGCGCCGGCTCGGGCGTCTACAACACCACGCGGCAGATCGGCGCCGTCCTCGGCTCGGCCGGCATCGCGGCGCTGATCGAGGCGCGGATCACGGCCAACTTCCCGGCGTCCACCGGCGGCACGAGCGCCGGCGGTGCGGAGCAGCAGGTCGGGGCGCTCCCGGCCTTCCTGCAGCAGCCGTTCGCCACCGCCATGGGGCAGTCGCTCGTCCTGCCCGCCGTGGTGCTCGGCATCGGGATCGTCGCCGCGCTGTTCCTGGCGAAGCCGAAGCAGACCGTGGCGTGGCAGCAGACCGGCGGCACGTCCGACGGGTCGCCCGCGTCTGCGTCCGACGGCAGCGTGGTGGGGGCCGAGCAGCGTCACGGTGTCCACGCCGCGGCACCCGCGCCGGAGACCGCCGAGGCCGAGCTCGCCGCGACCGACCACCACGGGCGGCACGCCGACGCCTAGTCCGAGCCAGCCCGGAGCCCCGGAGCCCCGTGTCGCACTCGTGCGGCGCGGGGCTCCGTCGCGTGCGGGGCGACTTCGCGACAAGACGCGCCGTGATCGACTCGTGGAACGTCGTTCTCTGCGCGTGCATCCACTGCGTGTGCACACGACGGACACCGACACCGACACCGCGTCACCCGCGGCGCTGCAGGTGCGCCCGGGTGAGCTCCGCCATCTCCTCGTCGGTGAGGGCGTCGACGGTGCGGGCCTCGCGGCGATCGGACCGCTGCCACCGGATGAACAGCGAGATGAGCACCGGCACGTCCGCGACCTCGGCGATGAACCACAGCAGGTCCCCGGCGAGGTGCTGGTCGCGCAGTGGCGACGGGAACCACGGCTGCCCGACCGCCGCCGTGACCGACCCGTCGAGCACGTGGTTCGTGATCCGGAGCACGATGCCCGGGATCGCGTCCGCCATGAGCTCGACGAACGCGAGCAGGAACTCCATCGTGACGAACGTCGACGAGCGGAGGATCCCCGGCTCGGACAGCGGGGTCAGCAGGGCGAACCCGAGCATCGGCACGAACACCGTGATCGCCGTCGCCCAGACCGGGGACTCGCGGATCGTCGCCGAGAACGGGGTGAGCAGCACGCAGAAGAGCGCGAGGGCGATCAGCGGCGACACGACCGCGTTGCCGAGGACCCGTGCCGGACGCGATGCGAGCGCTGCGGAGGCTGCCTGCGCGAGGCGAGCCGGGCCTCCCGAGCGGAGCAACGAGACGGGCGCGGCGAACGCGGCGAAGGTGGGGACCGCGAAGAAGAGCAGGGCCAACCGCAGCACGAACGCCCACCGGAGGTCCTGGTCGTGGATGCCGACGATCCCGAACTGCAGGATGCCGAACAGGACGAGCGCCCCGACGAAGGCGAGCGTCCGCCACCACGGCCACCGGGTGCCCCGCCTGGCGGCACCGACGACCCACCAGCCGTAGGTGATCGCGGCCACGGCGATGAGGACGGCGGCGAGCGGGTCGAGGTGCCACGTGCTCCAGAACTCGGGTGTCGACGGCGTGGGGTGCCTCCTCGAGGATCGTGCGGCCGACGACAATCCTCCGCCCGGTACGCACCCCGGAGCAGCCCCTGCCGGTGAGAACCGGTTCAGATCCGGGCGGTGCTCCGGGTCGGCACGGTCCTCGTCAGGAGCCGGACCCCCACCGGCACGGCCAGTGCGCCGAGCAGGGCGACCCCGAACGACAGGTGCAGCTGCATCACCGCGAAGGCCGGCCCGATCGTGCAGAGCGCCGCGACGGCGAGCACAGGCCAGGCCGGGCGATCGGTGCCGGGGACGAGCCGGGGGAGCGGCCGGTCGAACCGGCGCAGCGCGCGGGCGGTGCCGAGGGCGACCGCGAGGAGGACGACGAGGGCCACCCCACGGGTCGCCCACCACGTCGGGGACCCCGGCGCCGGGAACGGAACGCCGACGAGCAGGGCGACCCCGTTCAGCGCGATGAACAGCGGCAGGTGCCAGAGGTAGATCGTCATCCCGTCCCGGCCGAGCAGGAAGACGGCGCCCTGGGCCGCGCGGGTGCGCATCAGCCGGGTGAGCGGGGCGTGCACGACCTGCACGAGGCAGGCCTGGGCGATGGCCAGCACGGCGAGCGGGAGCATCGGCGGGTCGAGGTCCTGCAGCATGTCCGGAGCCCAGAGCCCGATCGACGTCAGGGGTACGAGCACGCCGTACCCGGCCGCGGCGACGGCGACGAGCAGCACGCGCGATCGTCGGGCGAACCAGCCGTCGGCCCAGAGGAAGCCCAGCTGCTGCGCGAAGAGCCACACCGGGCCGAGGTTGAGGAGACCGACCGCTGCCGTCCCGGTGGCGAACCGCACGCCGTCGACGGCCGCGGCGAGCACGAGCAGTGCGCCGAGCGTGCGCCACGGAGCGCGTTCGTGGAGTCGCACCATGAACGGCACGCAGCACTGGGTGATCCCGTACGCGGCGAGGAACCAGAGCGGGGAGCCGATGCCGAACGCGACCTCGGCGAGGAGCCCCGGCGGCGTGCCGAGCAGCGTGGCGACGCCCAGCCCGAGCGCGAGCACCGCGAAGAGCGGGATCGCCGGCCGGAAGAGCCGCACGAGCCGCGTCGCCACGAAGTCCCGCGCGCCGCCGCCCCGCGCGACCGTGGAACGCCACCCCACGGCGCTGGCGAAGCCGCCGACCACGAAGAAGAGCGGCATCACCTGGCCGATCCAGGTCGCGGCGACGTACCAGGGGAGTTCCTGGAGCGGACTCGTCACCGCGATGCCGTCCGCCCCCGCGGCGACACCGACCATCGTGACGTGCACGAAGACGACGAGGACGACGCAGGCCGTCCGGATGAGGTCGACGACCAGGTCCCGCTGCGCGATGGTCCCCCGGACGTCCTGAGCGCTGTGCGCCTGCTGCGGCAGGCCCTGCTGCATGGACATGTCGGGACGGTAGCGCGGGTTCCCGCCCTCCCAGCGTCGTTCCAGCCGATCGCGACCGGATCGTGACACATCGTATTCCGCCACGGGCATGCGTCCGGCAGCGTCCGGCCCGTCGCGCCGGTGCGGACGAGCTCCGGGAGGCGCGGGTCGCGCCGGTCGCTCGGCCCGCCCGCGCCCCGGGTCGGCTCAGGCCCGCGGTACGTCGGGCTCCACCGTCGCGTCGTCCGCGCGTGACGTCCGTCCGATCCGACCGACCGCTCCCGCGACGACGGCGCCGAGCACGGGGAAGACCAGGAACACCCACCACTGCGCGAGCCAGTCCGGCCCCGCGAACACCGCGGTGGCGAACGACCGCGCCGGGTTCAGCGACGCGTTCGAGATCGGGACGAGCGTGAGCAGCAGGATCGTCAGGGTCGCGCCGATGACCACGGGCGCCGGGACCGCGCTCCCGCGGGCTCCGGTCACGCGGAGGATCACCGTCACGAAGACGGCGGTCGCGATCGTCTCGGCGAGGGCGACGCCGAGCAGGGTGGAACCGCCGGGACTCTGCGCGTCGAAGCCGTTCGAGGCGAAGCCGCCGTCGAGCCTGCTCTGCAGGGCGGTGGCCGGTCCGAGTCCGGCGAACATGACGAGGACCGCAGCACCGGCCGTACCGCCGACGAACTGGGCGACGAGGTACGGGCCGACGTCCGCCCACCGGTGCCGGCCGGCGACCGCGAGGCCGATCGTCACCGCGGGGTTGAAGTGGCCGCCACTGACGGGACCGAACGCACTCGCGCCGATCATCACCACGAGGCCGAGGGTGAGCGCGACCCCGAGCAGCCCGATCCCGAGCGTGTTGTGCTCGTCGGGGAACACGGCGGTGGAGGTCGCGGCGCCGACGAGGGCGAACACGAGCAGGAAGGTCCCCGCGGCCTCGGCGACGAGGCGGGCGGGGAGCGCGGCGGGGACGGGAGTGACTGGTGGTGCATCTGTCATGACCCACCGTTCGCGCTCGACCATCGGATCGCCTGGTGTACAGTGGCGGTGTTGTCTTGATCTCTGCAAAAGAAAGGCTCAGCATGGACGTCGACGCCGACCTGCTCCGCGCCTCCGGTCTCCGGGTCACGACACCACGCCTGGCGGTCCTCCGTGCGACGGAGACCATGCCGCACGCGACCGCCGACGACATCGTCACCGCGCTCGCCGCCGAGCTGCCCACCACGAGTCACCAGGCGGTGTACGGCGTCCTCGCAGCACTGACCGGCGTCGGACTGGTCCGGCGCATCGAGCCCGCGGGCAGCCCCGCCCGGTACGAGCGACGGACCGGCGACAACCACCACCACATCGTCTGCACGATGTGCGGCGCGATCGAGGACGTCGACTGCGCCGTCGGCCACGCGCCCTGCCTCACCCCGTCCGAGACGCACGGCTTCGCCGTCACCACGGCCGAGGTCACCTACTGGGGCATCTGCGAACAGTGCGCCGCTGCCGAACGCGACGACACCGTGGCCGTCCCGGCCTGACCGCCGACACCCCGACCCGGGGACGACCGCAGTCGTTCCCGCTCCCGGCACCGAACCGGGACCACGAGCAACCCGAGCACCCCTGACCGAACCAACCGTTCCACCCAAGGAGGAACCGTGTCCGACCAGAACACGACGCCCGGCCAGCCGGCCGGCACCCCCACCACGACCACCAACTCCGGCGCGCCGGTGTCGAGCGACCAGCACTCCATGGGTGTCGGCGCCGACGGCCCCCTCGCGCTGCACGACCACTACCTGGTCGAGAAGCTCGCCCAGTTCAACCGTGAGCGCGTCCCGGAGCGGGTCGTCCACGCCAAGGGCGGCGGTGCCTTCGGTACCTTCACCGTCACGCAGGACATCAGCAAGTACACCCGTGCCGCGTTCCTGCAGCCGGGCAAGCAGACCGAGATGCTCGCCCGCTTCTCGTCCGTCGCCGGCGAGCAGGGCTCCCCGGACACCTGGCGCGACCCGCGCGGCTTCGCGCTGAAGTTCTACACCGAAGACGGCAACTACGACCTCGTCGGCAACAACACCCCCGTGTTCTTCATCCGCGACGGCATCAAGTTCCCGGACTTCATCCGCTCGCAGAAGCGCCTGCCGGGTTCGCACCTGCGCGACCACGACATGCAGTGGGACTTCTGGACCCTGTCGCCCGAGTCGGCCCACCAGGTCACGTGGCTGATGGGCGACCGCGGTCTGCCGGCGTCGTGGCGCGAGATGGACGGCTTCGGCTCGCACACCTACCAGTGGATCAACGCCGAGGGCGAGCGCTTCTGGGTGAAGTACCACTTCCTCACGGAGCAGGGCCACAAGACCCTGACGCAGGAGGACGCCGACCGCATCGCCGGCGAGGACGCGGACTTCCACATCCGTGACCTGCACGCGGCCATCGAGCGCGGCGACAACCCGCGCTGGACCCTCAAGGTGCAGGTCATGCCCTACGCCGACGCCGAGGGCTACCGCTTCAACCCGTTCGACCTGACGAAGGTGTGGCCGCACGCGGACTACCCGCTCATCGAGGTCGGCACGATGGAGCTCAACCGCAACCCGGAGAACTACTTCGCGCAGATCGAGCAGGCGACCTTCGCCCCCTCGAACTTCGTCCCCGGCATCGCGGCGAGCCCCGACAAGATGCTCCTCGCACGCATCTTCAGCTACGCGGACGCGCACCGCTACCGCGTCGGCACGAACCACGCGCAGCTGCCCGTGAACGCCCCGAAGAACGAGGTGCACTCGTACTCGAAGGACGGCGCGATGCGCTTCGACTTCCAGAAGTCCGAGGTCCCGGTCTACGCGCCGAACTCCCTCGGCGGTGCGCACGCCGACCCGGCCGCGACCGACGAGACCCCCGGCTGGGAGTCCGACGGCGCGCTGCAGCGCTCCGCCGCGACCCTCCACCCCGAGGACGACGACTTCGGTCAGGCCGGCACCCTGGTGCGCGAGGTCCTCGACGACGCCGCCCGTGAGCGCCTGGTCGGCAACATCGCCGGGCACGTCTCGAAGGTGACGCGCGACGACCTGCGCGAGCGGGTGTTCGCCTACTGGACGAACGTCGACGCCGACCTCGGCGCGCGCGTGCGCGCAGCGGTCGCGCCGAGCGCGCCCGGTTCGAACGAGGACCCGGAGAAGGTCGCGGTCGAGGCGTAAGCCCCGCTCTCACCAGACGGGAGGCGCGGTGCGGGTCGGACCCGCACCGCGCCTCCCGTCTGTCGTCCCGTCCTAGACCTGCTGGCCGTTCAGCCAGATGGGGCCGGCCGGCCAGTCCTCGAGCCGCTCCGCCACGGGGAGCACCATCCAGCCGCCCTGATCGGTCATCGGCAGCCCGGCGCCCTCGGCCGTGAACGCCGTGTAGTCCGCGACGACGTCGTCGAACACGTGCCAGCCGAGGTTCGCGTAGAACGGCACCCGGTTCTCACCGGCGCCGAGGAACCCGTACGGCACCGCCAGCCCCTCGAGCACGGCGTGCGCACGCTCCATCAGGTCGCGGCCCTTGCCGGTGCCCTGCAGTCGTGGCGACACCGCGACGAGGCCGGTGTCGCCGACGAGGACGTCCCGGCCGCCCACGGTGATGAACATCCGGCGGATCCCGACGTGGGCGAGGACGACGTCGTCGGCGTCACGGGCGAGCACGCGCCGCTCGGGCTGCATGCCCGCCCAGCTGCGGCCGCCCACGTACCAGTGCGACCAGTCGGGGAACGCCTGCCCCAGGAGCGCTGCGATCGCCTCGTGGTCGGGGAGCGACAGCGTGCTCTCCTCGACCACCTCCCACCGGATGTCCTCAGTCACGGGTCCATCCTGCCGGAGACCGTCCGTCCCGGTGCGGTGGGGTCAGCCGCGACCCGGCGCCGTGACCTCGATCCGGTTCGCCCACGGGTCCTCGAAGGCGACCGTCCGACCGTCGTCCGCCGACCGCACCCCGGAGTCGTGCATCCGCTCGACCAGGGCGCCGAGGTCGTCCGCGCCGGGCACCTCGATCCGGACGAGACCGAGTCCGAGCGCGAGCTGGCGGCGTCCGGCCCCGCGCGAGTTCCACGTGTTCATCGCCATGTGGTGGTGGTAGCCGCCGGCGCTGACGAACAGCGCCTCACCCCAACCGGCCGTGGTCGCGAAGCCGAGCCGGTCGACGTAGAACTCCTCGGCGGTGGCGACGTCCCCGACCGACAGGTGCACGTGGCCGACACGTCCGGGGCGTGCTGCTGCGCCGTCGAGGGCGTCCTGCGTGAGGTGCTCCTGGAGGAAGGCGTTCGGGTCGACGGAGATGGTGGCCATGTCGACCATGCCGTGCGTCCACGACCACTCGGTGCGGTCGCGGTCCCAGTAGAGCTCGACGCCGTTGCCCTCGGGGTCGGTGAAGTAGAACGCGTTGCTGACGAGGTGGTCGGCGCTGCCCGTGAAGGTCTGCGGGTACCGGGTCGCGACGGAGTAGAGCGCGGCGGCCAGGTCGGCCTTCGTGTCGAACAGGATCGCGGTGTGGAACAGGCCGGCGTCGTGCGGCCCGGCGTGCTGCATCGACGGCGCGTGCTCGAGGATGACGATCGGGGTCGTGCCGCGCCCGAGCACCGCCACACCGCCCTCGTTCGACAGGAGGGACAGCCGCACGCCGTCGCGGTAGTAGCCGATCATGCGGTCGAGGTCGGCGACCCGGAGCGTCACGGCGCCCATCGAGGTGTCGGCGGCGAGGAGGTCCTGCGTGGTCATGCGACCAGTGTGCGCCCATTTGGTTGACGCGTCAACCAAATGGGCGTGACGTCTGCCATCGCAAGCGTGGCGCGTGCCATCGCGAGCACGGCGTGTGCCATCGCACTCGGTGTCCTGTCGGCTGCGCGGCCCCGGGCAGGGCCAAGATGGAGGGATGCCACGCACACGACGACTGCCGGACCGAGTGGACGGGCGCGGTGGTGGCCGTCCGGACCGCCGCGACCTGCCGATCGAGCAGATGCGCGACCGGATGTCGTCGTACGTCTACGGCAACATCACCGTGCTCGCCGCCGCGATCGCCGTGGACCCCGCCGCGATCCACCACGGCTCGGCGGTGTGGGCGGTCCTCGGCACCGCGGTGCTCACGTACCTCGCGCACGTGCTGTCGCACCTGGTCGCGCACGGGCTCGGGGACGACGACGCGTCCGACGACGTCCGTCGCGAGTCCGTGGTCACCATCGTCCGCAACGCGAACCCGATCGCCACGTCCGGCCTCATCCCCGCGGTGCTGTACGCCGTCGCGTGGATCGGCTGGCTGCCCGCGTCGTGGGCGCAGACGGCCGCGCTCGTGATCCTCGTGGTCCGCATCGGCATGGTCGGTGTGTTCATGCAGCGGTTCAGCGGCAAGCGGCCGACGTTCCTCGGGCTCTGGGGCGGCATCGTGCTCGCCGCCGTCGCGTTCGTCATCGGTGTCGTCAAGGTGGTGCTGACGCATTGAGTGACGAAGCCGTCCCCGAGCCCCGCAGGCGTGCCCGCTGGAAGTTCCTCCGTGACCTCGCGATCATCGTGGTCGTCGCGCTGCTGGCGTCCTTCCTGGTGAAGTCGTACCTCGTCCGGTCGTTCTTCATCCCCTCACTGTCGATGGCGAACACGCTCCTGGTCGGCGACCGGGTGCTCGTCAACGAACTCGTCCCCGGAGTGGTGCCGCTCCGACGCGGCGACGTCGTCGTCTTCGAGGACCCGGGCGGCTGGCTCGGGCCCGGGCAGGGGAACGACCTCATCAAGCGGGTGATCGGCCTGCCCGGCGACACCGTCTCGTGCTGCGACGCGCAGGGGCGCCTGTCGGTGAACGGTCACGCGGTCGACGAGTCGTACGTCGTGCTGCAGCCCGGCTCCGACCGGGTCGCGCTGACCGACTTCTCGGTGACCGTGCCGAAGGGCCGGCTCTGGGTGATGGGCGACAACCGGTACGACTCCGCCGACTCCCGGGCGCACGGGACCGTCCCGGTGTCGGACGTCGTCGGTCGGGCGTTCGTCACGACCTGGCCGGTGTCGCGGTGGACGGTGCTGTCACGGCACGGCGACGTCTGGGACGCGGTCCCGGACCGGTGATCGACGGCGAACGGCCGACCCGTTGCGCGACGCGGACGGGGGTCTCGCGTGCGCCGGACGGTCACGGTAGCGTTCGGTGGCCCGCCGGACCCGGCGCGCGGATCGTCGAACGGAGGCTCTCGTGACGTCCTCCGACCAGCCGTTCGACTACCGCTCCGGCGGCGACGAGCACGTCTCCCTCCGGAAGATCCGCACCGGTGGGCCGCAGGCCGGCACGATCGGCCCCCGCCCCGACCACGTCGTCTTCGTGCTCGCCAACGGACGGGCGACGCTGACCGCCGACGACGGCAGCGAGTGGGACGTCGGGCCCGGACGACCGATGATGCTGTCGGCACCCGTCGCGTACGCGTTCGACACCGACGCGACCGCGATGACGCTCCTGCACGTCGCGCCCGCGATGCTCGGCGACGCCGAGGAGCCGTCGGAGTTCGTGCAACCGGACGCCGCCGACCCCGGCGTCGAGCCCCTGCTGACCCTGCTGCGCGAGGTGACCGACCGCATCCTCGACCCCGACCTCGACGCCGCCGAGCGGGCAGCGCTGAACCGGCGGGTGGCCACGGTCGTGCTGTCGACGTTCACCCGGTCCCGCTCCGACGTCGAGCACCGGCTGCGTCGCGCCATCCGCTTCGTCCACGACCACGCGGACGAAGACCTCGAGGTCGCGGACATCGCCGCCAGTGCGGAGCTCAGCGAACGGGGTCTGCAGGACCTCTTCCGCCGACGGCTCGCGGTCACGCCGATGCGGTACCTCCGCGAGGTGCGCCTCGACCGCGTGCACCTCGAACTCACGTCCCGCCGGGGCGGGGTCGTGACGGTCCGCGACATCGCCCGGCGCTGGCGCTTCGCGCACCTCGGCCGGTTCGCGGCCTCGTACCGGCAGCGGTTCGGCGAGAGTCCGCACCAGACGCTCCGACGGTCGGGCCGATCCGAGGGCTGACCAGCCGGACCCCGTCCAGGAGGCGCGGTGCGGGTCCGACCCGCACCGGGCCTCCTGTGCGTCAGCAGCCCGTCGTCGTCAGGGTGAGCGTCGCGACCTCGCCGTTCGACACGGTCGCCTCCTGCGGGCTGGGCTCGTTCGCCCGCACGGTCACCTTGCCCAGCGGAACCCCGGCGAAGTCCGCGGTGCCGCCCGGGAACACCCGCTGGTGCTCGGAGAGCTTCCCGGTCTCGGCGGTGAAGACCTTCACCTCGTAGGGGTGGTCCGCGGCGTTGGCCGACACGGTCACGGACAGCTGGCCGGTGGAGTCGTGCGCACCGCAGCCGGTGAGCGTCAGGGCCGCGGCGACGCCGAGGACGAACACGGGGGCGACACGTCGGAGCACGTCGGCAAGGCTACGCCGTCCCGAGCAGCCAGCCGTTGTCCGCCGCGACCCGGAGCGCCTCGGTCGCGTTGCGCGCGGCGGTCTTCCCGATCGCGGACGACAGGTGGTTGCGGACCGTGCCCTCCGACAGGTGCAGCGACCCGGCGACCCCGGCCACGGTCGGCGCCGTGCGGAAAGCGATGAGCACGTCGGTCTCCCGCGGGGTGAGCGGGGACGGGCCGGCGGCGAGGGACTCCGCGGCGAGCACGGGGTCGACGACCCGGAACCCGCCCGCGACACGTCGGACGGCGTCGGCGAGCTGCTCGGCGGGGGTGTCCTTCACGACGAAGCCCGCGGCCCCGGCCTCCAGCGCGCGCCGGAGGTACCCGGGCCGGCCGAACGTCGTCACGATGAGGGACCGGCACGTGGGCAGCGAGCGGGCGAGGGCAGCGGCGGCGCTGAGCCCGTCGGCGCCGGGCATCTCGACGTCGAGCAGGGCGACGGTGGCGCCGGAGGACCGTGCTGCCTCGAGCACCTCGTCGCCGCGGGCCACCTGGGCGACGACCTCGATGTCCCGCTCGAGCGACAGCAGGGACGCGAGCGCACCGCGGACGAGCGCCTGGTCGTCTGCGAGGAGCACACGGATGGTCTCGGTCATCGTCGGTTCCTCTCGACCCGCAGCCGGAAGCCGCCCAGGTCGCTCGTGCCGGTGGTCAGGGTCGCCCCGACGGCGTCGGCGCGCTCGCGGAGCCCGCGCAGCCCGTTGCCCGGGGTGGTGGAGGCGGCGTCCGGGTCGAGCAGGCCCGTGCCGTCGTCCTCGATCGTCAGGGCGGACCGAGCGAGCGTGACCCGGACCCGGCTGGCGGCCGCGTGGCGGATGACGTTCGTGACGCCCTCGCGCAGGACCCACGCGAACAGGCTCCGGACATCGTCGGCCGCCGCGCCGCCGTCGCGGGGGAGCACCGCATCGATCGCCGCGGCCTCGAGCGCCGCCCGTGCCGACACGAGTTCGGCGTCGAGGTCGGCCTCGCGGTAGCCGCTCACCGCGCGCCGGAGACCATGCAGCGCCTCGCGGGAGAGTCGCTCGACGTCCTGCATCTCGGTCTTCGCCCGTGCCGGGTCGACGTCCACCAACCGTGCGGCGAGCTCGGACTTCATCGCCACGACCGTGAGCGAGTGGCCGAGGACGTCATGCAGGTCGCGGGAGAACCGTGCGCGCTCCTCGACGACGGCGAGCCGGGTGATCTCGTCCTGCGCGACGCCGAGCCGCTGTTCCGCTTCGCGCTGCCGGCCGAAGAAGAGCATCGACGCTCCGACGGACACGGTGATGACCGGGGCGAACAGGATGCCGCTGTTCACCGCCGTGTCCCAGCCGGTGCTCGCGGCGACGAGGAACTGTGCGCCGAGGATCGCGAGCACGACCACGCCGGCGACCCAGAACCGTTCCGCGACGAACCCGGACAGTGCGGCGACGAGCAGCCAGGTCCAGACGGCGAGCGGCCCGACCACGAACAGCAGCAGCCCCGCGAGCAGGGCGACCCCGGCGAGGACCACGACTCGTCCGCGCAAGCTCCGCCGCCACATCAGCTCCGGCGCGAACAGGTACGCCGCGTAGACGACGGCGAGGGCCACGGTGGAGAGGACGTGCGCCCGGAGGCTCCGGCCGTCGCCCCAGACCGCGATGATCTCGAGCACCTGCCAGAGGAGCGCGAACACCGCACCGGTGTACCAGCGGCGCCGCCCGACGCGGATGTCGTCGTCGCTCGCGCCCGGTGGGACGGCCC
The DNA here is from genome assembly GCF_025407985.1 of Curtobacterium sp. C2H10. NCBI lineage: Bacteria > Bacillati > Actinomycetota > Actinomycetes > Micrococcales > Microbacteriaceae > Curtobacterium > Curtobacterium sp. C2H10. Next base: position 61,708 of record NZ_JABXGF010000012.1, read on the forward strand.
ACGGGAACGATCGGGGTGACGGGCGGGACGACCTGGAGGCGCGTGGTGCGTGCTCCGCACCACGCGCCTCGGTCGTGCTGGTCGCCTCGGACATCGGTGCCAGCGTAGGACCGTCGGTCACTGTCGTGCGGCGTCGCGGCGGTAGCGCCACACGATCACCGCGGCGAGGATGATCGCCCAGCCCGCCAGGACCATCGCCGGCTCGGTCATGCCCGAGGACCCGGTCGCCCCGGCGCCCATCTGCCCGATCCGGTTCAGCCAGTACGAGGGCAGGAGGTGCGCGACGCTCCCCATCCAGCCCGGCATCACCGACAGCGGGACCCAGAGGCCGCCGAGGATCGCCAGGCCCATGAACACCACCATGAAGAGGGGCTGCGCGAACGACGGCTTCGCGAACTGCCCGATGAGGATCGCGATGAGGGCGAACGGGATCACCCCGCACCAGATGCCGAACCCGGCGGCGAACCAGTGCAGCGGGTCGAGCGAGGCGTGCAGGACCACGGTCGCGACGAGCACCGTGATGACGATCGATACCGCGGAGAAGGCCATCGCGGCGATCACCTTCGAGACCATGAACCCCCACCCGGACAGCGGCGTCACGCGGAGCTGCCGGTTCCAGCCGATCGACCGTTCGTTGACGATCGCGAACGCCTGGCTGAGCGCGGCCATCATCGCGCCGTACGACGCCATCTGCAGCGTCGTGACGGTGAGGTACTGCAGGTGCGTCGTCGGGTCGGTCTGGGAACCGAATGCCGAGCCGAACACGAGCAGCATGATCACCGGGATGGCGAAGGTGAACACCATCGCGCGGACGTTGCGGAGCTGCCGCTTCGTCTCGAGGTACACGTAGCGGATCGGCAGGCGGCCGGAGGCGGTGACGGTGGTCATGCGAGGACTCCTTCGGGAGCGGTGTCGGTAGCTGCTGCGGCGGGGTCGGCGGTGAGCGCGAGGAAGGCGTCGTCCATGGTCGAGGCGACCACCTGGATGTCGTGTGCCTGGGGGAACGTGGCGAGCAGGGCCCTGAGGGTGTCGTCGCTGCGGTCCGAGCGGAGCGTGACGGAGTCGTGCCGCGCCTCCAGGGAGACGACTCCCGGCAGACCGCGCAACGCGACGTGCGCGTCGGTGCCGAGCCCGGAGAACCGGACCGCGCGCGTGGCGGTGATCGCCTTGATCTCGGCGGGCGTGCCGTCCGCGACGATCCGGCCGGCGCGCATGATGACGATGCGGTCGGCGAAGGTGTCGGCCTCGTCGAGGTAGTGCGTCGCGAACACGACCGTGCGCCCCGCGTCGGTGAACTCGCGCATCGACGACCAGAACGTGTGCCGGGCCTCGACGTCCATCGCCGCGGTCGGCTCGTCGAGCACCAGGAGGTCCGGGTCCGAGACCACGGCGACGGCGAACCGTGCGCGCTGCAGCTGCCCGCCGGAGAGCTTGTTGACCCGGCGTCCGGCGATCTCGGTGCACCGCGCTCGCCGGAGGGCCTCGTCGACCGGCATCGGACGCCGGTGTGCCGCGGCGACGAGCGCGACCGCGTCCCGGACCGTCGTGTCCGGCAGGAGTGCGCCGCCCTGGAGCATCGCGCCGACCCGGCCGGCGACGACCGCGGCGCGGGGCTCCTCGCCGAAGAGCAGGGCCTGGCCGGTCGTCGGCGTGGACAGCCCGAGCGCGAGGTCGACGGTCGTGGTCTTGCCGGCGCCGTTCGGGCCGAGGAGGGCGACGACCTCGCCCGGACGGATCGTCAGGTCGACGCCGTCGACCGCGGCCACGGCGCCGAAGCGCTTGCGGAGGTCGCGGAGCTGGATGACCGGTGTGTCGTTCATGGCTCCGAGCCTGGCGCCAGGTGGGTTCGCGGCCCTCTGCCGTGCGTCACGGATCGGGCATGACATCTGTCACGGCCGACCCCGGCGTCCTCCGTACTGGGGACGGCCACTGTCCGGTAGGCGCGTTAGCGTGGGTGCATGCACCACGAGCCCGTCGTCACCGACCGACCCGCCACGGACGCCGTCCGGCGGGCAGCGCTCCTCGCCGCGCTGGACGTGGTCGAGGGCGGGCCGGAGGAACGCTTCGAACGGATCACGCGGATCGCGCGCGAGGCGTTCGGCGTCACCGGCTCGTTCCTCAACCTCGCGGGGGAGTCCGAGGTCTTCATCAAGTCGCAGCAGAGCGACACGGTGTTCGGCCCGACCATCCCGCTGCACGACACGTTCTGCGGTCGGACCCTCGCGGTCGACGGCCCCGTCGTGGTCCCCGACGCCCGCGCCGACGTCCGGTACTCGGACATGCCGATGGTGGTCGACGACCCGAACGTGCGGTTCTACGCCGGGGTGCCCCTGCGGGTGGGCGACGACGACGTCAAGGTCGGCACGCTCTGCCTCATCGACCCGACACCGCGCACGCTCGACGACGACGACCTCGCGCTGCTGCAGGAGCTCGGCGTGTGGGCGGAGCGCGAGCTCGCCGCCGGCGCCGACGAGGACCGTCTCCGCTCGGTGCTCGCCGGACTCGAACCAGCCGGTGTCGACCTGCCCGGGTACCGCGTCGGCGGCATGTCCAAGCCGCACGGGGTCGTGTCCGGTGACTTCCACGACTGGCACGTCGACGGGGCGTCGCTCTCGGTGACCGTCGCCGACGTCATGGGCAAGGGGATGTCCGCCGGGCTCCTCGCCGCGACCATCCGTGGTGCGCTGCTCGCCCGGGGGACGTCGTCGTCCCGTGATGCCGTGGCGGCGCTCGAGGCCCAGGTCGCCCCGGACCTCGGTCGTGCCGAGTCCTTCGCGACGCTGTTCCACGGCCGCCTGACGACCTCGACCGGGCGGATGGAGTTCACCGACGCGGGGCACGGTCTCGTGCTGCACCTGCACGCGGACGGCACCGAGACCGTGCTGCGCTCGTACGACCTGCCGATCGGGCTGCACCCGGTCGGTGCCGCGCGGGTCACCGGGACGCTCGAGCTGGAGCGCGGGGACGTCCTCATCGTCGTGAGCGACGGGGCGCTCGAGCTGTGGGACTCCACGCTCGCGTCCCTCGGTGCGCTCGGGGCGATGTGGCGGGACGCGCCGGAGCTCGACGTGTTCTTCGGGCGGGTGCGGGCGCGTGCGGCGACGCACGACCCGGGGGACGACCTGACGGTCGTCGTCGTCGCGCGCGACTGACGGGCGCGGGCGGGCGGGGGCGCCGAGAGTGCAAAATCTGTCGCGCTCGGCGCCGGCGGGCGGCACTTCGTGCGCCCCCGGCGGACGTGAGCGGCGTGTCGTGCCCGCTCGCGGCGGCGTCCGGCGTGCGTGCGGCCTGGAGGCGCGGGTCGGCCTGGCGCCGCTCCTCCCGCCCGGCGAGCAGGTCCTGCATGAACCCGTTGCCACGCGACCCCTGCGAGCGACGCGTGCGCCGACGCAGCAACTCGGAGAACGGCATGATGGTG
>NZ_JABXGF010000130.1:0-279 GCF_025407985.1 Curtobacterium sp. C2H10
GCGTTAATTATGCCTTTGACGACCCCGATGATGATGGCTGATTTCAGCGCCGTTGGCGGAATGCTGCTGCTGGCGACCGGGCTGCGCATCTGCGGCATCAAGATGTTTGCGGTGGTCAATATGCTGCCGGCGCTGGTGCTGGCCATGCCGCTGTCGGCTGCCTGGAGCCTCTTTTTCGCCTGAAGGTGCGTGCTTTTAATGCAATGTGGTGATAGATTGTCCATCCTGCGTTGATTTGATGAAATTTCGTTGACGCAGCGAGGCGAATCGGTTTTAATG
>NZ_JABXGF010000131.1:0-278 GCF_025407985.1 Curtobacterium sp. C2H10
GCGTAACGTAGTGCCCCATGGCGATTTCATCATTGCCGGTGATTTTCCTCATCCAGGGTTGGGCGATGGCCGGATAAAGGCACGCGGCGAGGCCAAGCAGAACTGAGCCGACAATAATCGTGGTCATATCGCTATAGCCAAGCGCTTTCAGCGTGACGGTAAGCAGGGCCGAAAGATAGAGATTATGCTGCCCGGTGAGAAAGATGTACTTAAACGGGGTGACGCGCGCAAAGAACAGATTCCAGCCAAAGCCGATGACCATAATCAGCGACACGCAC
>NZ_JABXGF010000132.1:0-278 GCF_025407985.1 Curtobacterium sp. C2H10
GTATAATATGGATTTCGTTTAAGGCGCTGATGGAAATGCTGGTTAATATACTTTCTGTTTAACGTTTTTTTATCATCACATACTATAGCACTGCCGCTGTCATGATTGCATTTCATTACGAAGGCTTCAGGGAGTCGATCAAAGTCAATATCCTCTGGTTTATTAAAAACCCCCAGCAAAGGGATAAGATACTCTTCCCCCATAGTTAATTTAATATAATCACGTACGGCAATTTTATCGGCAATAAGAGTGAAAAACTCATCTCTATGATATACCAT
>NZ_JABXGF010000133.1:0-277 GCF_025407985.1 Curtobacterium sp. C2H10
GCATACCCGCGGCGCGGCGCAGGCGGTTGAGCGCCTGGTTGACGTTTTTCCTGCCCAGGAAAAAGAGCAGGTTCGCGGCCAGCTGGCGGGAAGTTTATGCGCCGTACTGGCACAAAAATTATTACCGGATATATCTGGCGGTAGAGTTGCGCTATTCGAGCTTTTGGTAAATACCCCGGCGGTGGCTAATTTGATCCGTGAGGGTAAAACCCATCAGCTGCCCGGCGTTATGCAGACCGGACAGCAGAGCGGAATGCAGACTTTTACGCAAAGTTTT
>NZ_JABXGF010000134.1:0-277 GCF_025407985.1 Curtobacterium sp. C2H10
ACGTACCACAGCACCTGGAAGGAGTTGCAGCCGTCAATCTGCGCCGCCTCTTCCATATCGCGCGGCACGCCGCGCAGGAACTGAATCAGCATGAAGACGAAGAACCCCTGGGTGGCGAAGGCCAGCGGCAGGTACAGCGGCAGATAGCTGTTCAGCATCCCCATTTCGCGGAACATCAGGTACTGCGGGATGAGCAGCACGGTGCTCGGCAGCAGCATGGTGGTGATGAGGGTGGCGAACCAGAATTTCTTCCACGGGATCTCGAAGCGGGCAAAGC
>NZ_JABXGF010000135.1:0-276 GCF_025407985.1 Curtobacterium sp. C2H10
CTGATAGATAATGTTGCTGCCCTGACGCACCGTTACCAGGGCGTTGCTCTGCGCCACGCCGCGAATTTCCGGCGCGTAGGAGCGCATTCCGTCAGGGAACATGTTGTCATCGGTCGCCAGGTTGACCCCGCGCAGGCCAATGGTGTCGAAGAATTCGCCGTTGGTAAAAATCTGCCCGCCGCTGACGATCGAGTTGATCTGCGGGATCGGCCGCTGGAGATAGGTTTGGTTGCTGTTCCAGTGCGCTTTGCCCTGCTGCTGCTGCCAGTTCAGGTT
>NZ_JABXGF010000136.1:0-275 GCF_025407985.1 Curtobacterium sp. C2H10
CTCCTGATGCGGGCCAGGTCTATGTCTGCGGTGGAGGGGCGGAAAATGCGCTGCTGATGCGACTGCTACGTCAGCAATTGCAGGGGCGCGCCGAGGTGCAATCGACGGCCGTGCTGGGTGTGGCGCCACAACGGGTGGAAGCGCTGGCCTTCGCCTGGCTGGCGCGCCGCTTCGACCTGCGCCTGCCGGGCAACCTGCCGGCGGTGACCGGAGCGCGTGGCCTGCGGGTGCTGGGCGCGCTCTATCCGGCCTGAGCTGCCTGAGCTGCCTGATCT
>NZ_JABXGF010000137.1:0-275 GCF_025407985.1 Curtobacterium sp. C2H10
GATCGATACCAGACGCAGCAACTCATCGGAGCATTAAACCGTCTCAGGCAAACAGGCCGAGGTTCTCTTTGGCCCAGGCTTCAAAGTCGGTGCAGCCGCCGATGTGCTTCTGATCGACAAAAATCTGCGGCACGGTTTCAACGGGTTTACCTACGGTCTTTTCCAGATCGCTTTTGCTGATGCCCTCAGCGTGAATATCAACGTAGCGGTAGTTAAAATCGTCGCGCTCGTTGGTCAGTTTTTCAGCCAGCTCTTTGGCACGGACGCAATAGGGG
>NZ_JABXGF010000138.1:0-275 GCF_025407985.1 Curtobacterium sp. C2H10
GACCGTGCTCGGTTTCTGTTCAGCGATTTTTTCGGGATGACGTTATCGCCTGCTACTGGTAGGGGGCGGCTAGGGTATTACGATCACTGTCGAATTACTGACCTGTCCGGGGCTGTCGAATTCGGCTATCTGGCGTTTGGTGGCAATCGGGACACGGTCCACTGTTATCTGAATGGGCACGCATGCAAAGAATTTTTTGAGAGAAAACAACCAGTTGAATTGCATCATTTTTTGACTGAGATTCTGGGTGTCTCTCGACTGAACCGACTCGATCT
>NZ_JABXGF010000139.1:0-274 GCF_025407985.1 Curtobacterium sp. C2H10
GCACCGGAGTGGCCGATCAGGCCGAAGACCTGACCGTTCTCGATCGTCAGACTGGTCGGGTGCAGAGCGGGGATATCCTTACCGGCGACGCGGTAGGTTTTATGGACGTTTTGAAACTCGATCACGTAGCGAACCTTGTGGGGCGCGTTGGAAAAGGGGCAGCGGTTAGCCGGGGGCGCATTTTAGCCTGTCTGTATAGAGGTCATTAGCATTTATTTCGCAAACTGACTGCCATTTGGAAATAACGCGATCGAAGGTCAGCGAGCCTGGTGGT
>NZ_JABXGF010000013.1:0-62838 GCF_025407985.1 Curtobacterium sp. C2H10
GGGCGCCGCCGGCGGCGGGCCGCTGCACCGAACCACGAATCCGACGTGGAACCGGGCGCGGGGGCTGGTTCGATGTCGCATCCGTGGTTCGACGCGGCTCGTCCGGTGCGGCCGACGCCGCGCGCCGCCGCCGCCGGGCGGCTCGAGCTGCCGCCGCACAAGCAAAGTCCGTCGGAACCACGCATCTGCGTGGTTCCGACGGACTTTGGTTGTGCGAGCGCGCGCGCCGAGCGCGCCGAGCGCGCGCCGCGCGCCTACGCCGCGTCGAGCGCCAGGCGCTCGCGCACCACGGCTGCGAGCTCCTCGGCGATCCGCTCGGCATCGGCCTGGGAGGCCGCCTCGACCATGACCCGCACGACGGGCTCGGTGCCGGACGGCCGGAGCAGCACGCGCCCCGCGTCGCCGAGTGCGGCGGTCGCAGCGGCGACGGCGTCCTGCACGCCCTGGTCGGCCAGGCCGTGCCGGTCCACCCCGCGCACGTTCACGAGCACCTGCGGGAACACCGTCATGCACGACGCGAGCTGCTCGAGCGTCTTGCCCGTCCGGGCCATCTCGGCGACGAGGTGCAACCCGGTGAGGATGCCGTCGCCCGTGGTCGCGAACTCGTTGAAGATGATGTGGCCGGACTGCTCGCCGCCAAGCGAGTACCCGCCCTCGGTCATCTTCTCGAGGACGTAGCGGTCGCCGACACCGGTCTCGAGCATCGTGATGCCCGCGTCCGCCATGGCCCGCTTCAGCCCGAGGTTCGACATCACCGTCGCGACGAGGGTGTCGGACGCCAGGCGCCCGCGCTCCTGCAGCGACAGCGCGAGGATCGCCATGATCTGGTCGCCGTCGATCGCGTTGCCGGCGGCGTCGACCGCGAGGCAGCGGTCCGCGTCACCGTCGTGGGCGATGCCGACGTCCGCACCGTGCGAGAGCACCGCGCGGGCGAGGTTGTCGATGTGGGTGGACCCGACACCGTCGTTGATGTTCATGCCGTCCGGGTCGGCACCGATCAGGGTCACGCGGGCCCCGGCGTTGACGAACACCTCGGGCGAGACACCCGCGGCGGCGCCGTTCGCGCAGTCGAGCACGACGTGGATGCCGTCGAGCCGGTGCGGCAGCGTGCCGAGCAGGTGGACGACGTAGCGGTCCTCGGCGTCGGCGAACCGGGTGATCCGGCCGACGTCGCCACCGGTGGGGGTCGGTGCGGAGTGGTCGTGCATGGCCGCTTCGATGCGGTCCTCGACCTCGTCCGGGAGCTTCCGGCCGCCCGTGGCGAAGAACTTGATCCCGTTGTCGGGAGCGGGGTTGTGCGACGCGGAGATCATCACGCCGAAGTCGGCGTCGATGTCCGCGACGAGGAACGCCGCAGCGGGGGTGGGGATGACCCCGGCGTCGAGCACGTCGACGCCGGCGGAGGCGAGCCCGGCCGCGACCGCGGCACCGAGGAACTCGCCGGAGACGCGCGGGTCGCGCGCGAGGACCGCACGAGGGCGCGGTCGACCGGACGCCCGGCGGGCGTCCGCGTGGTGTCCGTGTGTGAGGACGGCCGCGCTCGCCTGGGCAAGACCCAGTGCGAGCGCGGCCGTCAGCTCGCCGTTGGCGAGACCACGAACCCCGTCGGTACCGAACAGACGCGGCATTGCGATCTTCAGCCGGTGACGACTAGCGCTTCGAGAACTGCGAAGCCTTGCGGGCCTTCTTGAGACCGGCCTTCTTGCGCTCGATGACGCGGGCGTCACGGGTGAGGAAGCCGGCCTTCTTGAGGGTGGCGCGGTTGTTCTCGCGGTCGATCTCGTTCAGCGAACGGGCGATGGCGAGACGGAGCGCACCAGCCTGACCCGAGGGGCCACCACCGGTGATGCGGGCGACGACGTCGTAGGCGCCGAGCAGCTCGAGCACCTTGAACGGGTCGTTGATGAGCTGCTGGTGCAGCTTGTTCGGGAAGTAGTCCTCGAGCGAGCGGCCGTTCACGACGAACGAGCCGGAGCCCGGGACGAGACGGACGCGTGCGATGGCCTCCTTGCGGCGCCCGACGGCACCGCCCGAGACGTTGAGGATCTGACGGGGAGCGGCCTCGGAAGCGGCGGGTGCGCTCTCCGTGGTGAAGCTCTCCGGGGTCTGGTCGAGGGAGTCAGCGATCTGAGCCATGAGTTTTACCTAGTCCTTGGAAGTCGTCGTGGCCGGAACTACTGTGCGACCTGGTCGAAGGTGTACGCCTTGGGCTGCTGCGCCGAGTGCGGGTGCTCCGCGCCGGCGTAGACCTTCAGCTTCTTGAGCTGCTCGCGACCGAGGGTGTTCTTCGGGAGCATGCCGCGGATCGCCTTCTCGACGGCGCGGGTCGGGTGCTTCTCGAGCATCTCCGGGTAGGAGGTCGCCGTGAGGCCGCCCGGGTACCCCGAGTGGCGGTAGTAGACCTTCTTCGCGAGCTTCGAACCGGTCAGGGCGACCTTGTCGGCGTTCACGATGATGACGTAGTCACCCATGTCCATGTGCTGGGCGAAGGTGGCCTTGTGCTTGCCGCGCAGGAGCGCCGCGGCGTGGGTGGCGAGGCGGCCGAGGACGACGTCGGTCGCGTCGATGACGATCCAGTCGTGCTGGACGTCTGCCGGCTTCGGGGAGAACGTACGAGTCACAGTGGTGCTGCTTTCGTGTCGAGGTGAGGAGTCCGTGAATCCCGCTCCGGTGGGTGTTCACGTGGGAGAACCCGTGTGAACGGCCCGGTGGAGGGCTCATCTGACTGTCCGGCGCACAGAGCGCGCAGACCAAGGTGAGAGCCTACCCGACGCACGTGACGGCGGTCAAACGGAGACAGGACGGACGGGAGGCGCGGTGCCGGCTGGCACCGCGCCTCCCGTCCGGTGCAGCGAACGTCAGCCGAAGAGGCTCCGCAACCACGCGAGCAGGGCGGCGAGCGCCGCCAGCGCGTCCGCGACCGGACCGCCGTGGCCCGGGTTCCCGCCGTGTCCGGGGTCGCCGCCGTGGCCGGGGTCCCCGCCTCCCGGGGTGCCGACGCCCGGCAGGTCGATGCCGACCACGACCGGGTCGTGGTCGCTCGCCCGGTACACGTCGTCCTGGTACAGGTCCGTGACGTTGTAGTCGTACCGGCTGTACTCGAGGCCCACCGACTCGACCGAGTTGATGTTCCAGATGTCCACGCCGGTGACGGTCTCCAGCGCAGCAGGGGACGCGAACACGTGGTCGAGCGAGCCGCTCAGTCCGCTGAAGACGTACGACCACTCGGATGCGTCCTCGGTCGGGCCGAGGTCCGTGTAGCCGGCGTCCTCGAGGGCGACGACCGGGTCCTCCTCGCTGTAGGCGTTGAAGTCGCCGAGCATGAACACCTTGTCGGTCCGCGCCTGGCGCTGCATCGCGGTCGAGAACGTCACGAGCGCCTTCGCCTGCTCGACGCGCGAGTGGTTCGACGCACCCTGCCCGTCGCCCTGGTCGGCGTCGACGCCCTCGCCGGAGCCCTTCGACTTGAAGTGGTTCGCGATGACCAGGAAGGTGTCCTTGGCACTCGGCTTCTGCGCGCCCTTGCCCTTGCCGGGCTTCGCGACGACCGGGGCGAAGGCCTGCGCGAGCGGCTGGCGGGCGTTCGTGAACGCCGTCGAGTCGGTGAGGATCGTCGACGAGCCGACCGGCTGCACGCGGTCCTTCTTGTAGATGAGCGCGAGGCGGATGACGTCCTCGCTCGACGGGAGCTTCGACGGGGACTTCGCGTACGCCCAGGTGTCCTTGCCGGTCGCGGCGTTGAGCGCGGCCACGAGGGTCGCCACGGCCGCGTCACGGTCCTGGCCGAAGCGCGCCGAGTTCTCGATCTCCTCGAGGGAGACGACGTCGGCGCCGAGGCCGTTGATCGCCTTGACGATCTTCACCTGCTGGCGGGCGAGGTCGTCGGCGTTCGCGGCACCGCGGGCGTCGCAGCCGCCCCGGACGGTCACGGGGTCGCCGTCGCGGTCGGTGTAGTACGTGCACCCGGTGAGCTGGTCGCCGGTCGTCGGGAAGTAGTTCAGGACGTTGAACCCGGCGAGGCGGATGTCACCGCCGACGTTCTCCGGGGCTGCGGTGCGGACGTCCGAGAACGACGCCGGCAGGTCGGCAGCCGGGGTGGCGCCGGTGATCGGCGACGTCGGCTGGAACTTCCACGAGTCGTTCCGGTAGTCGAGGACGACCGGCTCGTGGAAGGTCGCCGCGGCGCCGACCGTGACCGGGCCCTGCGTGAGCCACGACACCGGGATCGACTGGTTCGCCGCGCTGAGGAAGTTCGTGCTGGCACCGTCGTCGAGGACGACCTTGCGCGCCGCGTTGTCCGCGGTCACGGCGGCGGCCTCGGCACTGCCCGGACGGGCGACCTCGGTCGGCTGGAGCAGGCGCTGCTTCCCCGATGCGAGCACGACCTCGCCGTACTGGTTCGTCGTGTAGTTGTCCGCGACGGTGTAGTCGCCCTGCGGCGCCACGAGCATGCTCTCGAGGGACTCGCGCTGTGCGTCGGTGCGCGGGAAGGTCAGCGTGGCCGGGACCGGCTGGACGACCCCCGCGGCGGGGAGCTTCGTCAGGCCGGACGCGGTGGGCACGGTCAGCTCGGTCAGGCCGTTGAACTCGGACACCGTGCCGGTGAGACGCACCGCGTCCCCGATCGCCACGCTGCCGACGGTCGCCGACGAGTAGACGAAGACGGCGTCGGAGGCGGTGTGCTTCCCGAGGTCGAGCGCGCCGCCGGTGCCGGCGGTCTGGACCGTGTAGCCGTTGAAGCCGCCGGTGGCGTACACCGCGGTGACGACGCCGTCGGTCGTGACGGTCTTCCCGGCGTACGGCGAGGCGTCGCCGGTGCCCTGCAGCTGCGCGATCGTGACCCGTTCGGCCGGGGTCGTACCGCCGTCACCGGGGTCGGTGGGGTCCGTGGGGTCGGTCGGGTCCGTCGGCTGCGTGGTCTCGCCCGCGGCGTTCTCCGGCGAGACGGTCGTCGTCACCCGGAAGTCGGCGGCGTTCGAGTCGGTGTCGGTCGTGCCCTGACGGGTGAGCGCGTCCGGGACGGCGTTCGCCGTGCCGGTCGGTGCGACCGCGGTCTCGAAGGTGTTCGACGTGCCGTAGCCGAGCAGGTCGACGACGCCGGGGGTGCCCGCCGTCACGGCGCCGGCGGGGAGTGTCAGCGCCGTCGCCTGGTCGGCGAGGACGAGGGTGCCGGTCGACCCGGAGGGGTTCAGCCCGGTGACGGCGTCCGGCTCGGGCAGCGCCTCGCCGTTCGTGCCGTTCGAGCCCATCTGCACGAGGTAGGTGCCGTGCGCGGGCACGGAGCCGGCGAGCTTGCCGACCGAGGGCGCTCCGGTACCGGTCGCCGCGCGGTACTGCACCGACCAGCCGTCGACGCTGACGGGGCTGTCGGTGGGGTTGCCGAGTTCGACGAACTTGTTCGTGAAGGGCTGGTTCGCGCTGCCGCCCTTGAGGTATGCCTCGGCGATGACGAGCCCGGAGCCCTGGGGGTTCGCGGTGGCCGTGGAGACGGAGACGAGCGGAGCGGCGACGAGCGCGGCTGCAGCGGTGGCGCACAGCAGAGTGCGCCCGACGGATCTGTGCATGGTCGCACGGTACCGACCTGCGGGGCCCCTCAGGTTTCCGGCGGGTGAACGATCCGTTCCACCCCTGATCGGGGTGCAGGCGGCGGCGGTGCGCGGTGCCCGGGGATCAGGACCCGATCGGCCGCCAGGTGGACCCGACGCGGTGCACGGCCGGCCCGTGTCCGGGGAGCAGGACGTCCGGGATCGGCAGCGCCCGCGCGGACTCGAGCGCTCGTTCCTGGTCGGCCGTGAAGAACGACGTGATCATGCGCGGCCGCGGCTCCCACGACGACGGCTGCGTGTCGTGCCGGCTGACGACGGCGTCCCCGGTGACGATCGCGTTCGCGGCGGGCAGCAGGTAGGCCGTGGACCCGTCGGTGTGCCCGGTGGCCGGCAGCGGCGCGATCGCCCGGCCGACGAAGTCCGCACCCGTGAACGCGCGGGCGGTCGGCACCGCGGTGGGTCGCAGCGCGTCGGAGCGCACTGCGCGGGCGAGCCACCGGAGGACCCGGGGCGCGGCCAGTCGTCCGCCGATCTCGGCCGGCGTCACCTGCTGCCGCGCGGGCCCGCGCACGTTGTCGAGCTCGTCGGCGTGGGCGAGCACCTCGACGTGCGGGTAGCGCTCGAGGATGCCGGGGATGCCGCCGACGTGGTCGACGTGCCCGTGCGTGACGTACACCCGGCGCAGGTCGTCGAGCTCGTGGCCGGCGTACCGCACGGTGTCGAGCACGAGGTCGGTGTCGGCCGGGTAGCCGGCGTCGATCAGTGCGACACCGTCCTCCTCGGCGAGGACCACCCAGTTCGAGACGGGCCCCTCGACGAACACCACCCCGGGTGCGACGGACACGACGGAGCGGGGTTCGCGGGAGGTCATCCCCCGACGGTACCGCCGTCGTCGGGCCCTCCGCGTCGCGCACGGGTCTGCGACGCCCGCGCCGCGAGGTCGTCGTCCGCCGGGTACCCGACCTCGGTCAGGGTGAGGCCCTTCGCCGGCGCGACCTTGAACTCGCTCGTCCGAGCCTCGGCGACCCGCAGCTCCTCGAGCCGGTCGGCGCCGAACCGGCCCTCGCCGACGGCGATCGTCGCCCCCACCATCGCGCGCACCATGGAGTGGCAGAAGGCGTCGGCCTGGAGGCGCGCCACCAGCACGCCGTCCGGCTCGCGGTCCCAGCGGAACTCCTGCAACGTCCGGATGGTCGTCGCCCCCTCGCGCGGCTTGCAGAACGTCGCGAAGTCGTGCAGCCCCAGCAGCCGCAGCGCACCGCGCTCCATGGCCGCCGGGTCCAACCGCGTCGGGTGCCAGACCGTGTGCCCCCGTCGACGTGGATCGCGCGGGGCGTCGGCGTCCGCGATCCGGTACGAGTAGCGGCGCCACAGCGGCGAGAACCGGGCGTCGAACCCCTCCGGCGCGACCGAGGCCCGGGTGACGACGACGTCCCCCTCCGGCGCCGCGATGCCGTTCACGCGCTTGACGAGCCCGTCCAGCGGCGAGCGCCCCGACCCCCGCTTGGCGGCCAGCGCGTCCCACTGCGCCGGTGTGAGGTCGAGGTGGGCGACCTGCCCGGTGGCGTGCACGCCCGCGTCGGTGCGCCCGGCCACGGTGAGCAGCGGCGGCTCGCCCCACCGGGTGAAGACGGTGGCGAGCGCGGCCTCGAGCGCGCCCTGCACGGTCCGGAGACCCGGCTGCCGGGCCCACCCGGAGAACGCGGCACCGTCGTACGCGATGTCCAGCCGCAGCCGCACGCCGCCACCGTCACCGCCGCCCTGCGGGCCTGCCGTCTCGTCCACCAGGCCACCGTACCGGGGCCGGACCGCGCCTCCTGGCCCCCGTGCTGACACGCGCCCCGCCCCGGTGTCAGTGCCACGTCAGTGCCGCGTGAGCGGGCCGCGGCACCATCGTCCTCGACATCGACGAACCACGTCGAGTCACCACGAAAGGACCTGCGCGAATGACCACCACACCGCTCGCGGTCGAGGCCACCGGCCTCGTGAAGACCTTCGGGACGAACCGCGCAGTGGACGGTGTCGACCTCCGCGTGGAGGCCGGCACGGTCTACGGCGTGCTCGGCCCCAACGGCGCCGGCAAGACCACCACCATCTCCATGCTCGCGACGCTGCTCAAGGCGGACGCCGGCGAGGCCCGCATCTTCGGGCGGGACGTCCGCCGCGAGGCGCAGGCCGTCCGCTCCCTCATCGGCGTGACCGGCCAGTACGCGAGCGTCGACGAGACGCTCAGCGCGACCGAGAACCTCGTCATCTTCTCGCGCCTGCTCGGCCTGGGCCGCGCCGAGTCGAAGCGGAAGGCCGCCGAGCTGCTCGAGCGCTTCGGGCTGACCGAGGCTGCGTCGCGTCCGTTGAAGAACTTCTCCGGCGGCATGCGTCGGCGTCTCGACCTCGCCGCGAGCCTCATCGCACAGCCGCCGCTGCTGTTCCTCGACGAGCCCACGACGGGTCTCGACCCCCGCACCCGCGCCCAGATGTGGGACACGATCCGGGAGCTCGTCGCGACCGGCTCCACCGTCCTGCTGACGACGCAGTACCTCGACGAGGCCGACCAGCTGGCCGACCGCATCGCCGTGATCGACCACGGCCGCGTCGTCGCCGAGGGCACGGGCGACGAGCTGAAGGCGTCCATCGGGTCGAGCTCGCTCCAGCTCCGGCTGGCCGACCCGCTCCGACTCGACGCTGCCCGCACCATCGTGCGGAACAGCCTCGGCGTCGACGCGGTGGCCAGCCCCGAGGGCTCGCGCCTCACCGCGCCGATGTCCGACCCGGACCGCGTGACCGACCTGCTCGTGTCGTTCCGCGACGCCGGCATCTCCCTCGCCGAGATGAGCGTGCAGAAGCCCACGCTCGACGAGGTGTTCCTGACCATCACGGGTGCCCCGGCCACCACCGACGACGACACCTCGCGCGAGCTCGAAGGGAGCATCGCATGACCACCATCGCCCCCACCCCCACATCGGCGCCGCGGGTCGCCCCTCGCCCCGGCATCGGCGGCTCCGGACTCGGCGCGACCGTCCGGCAGTCCTTCACGATGGCGTACCGCGGCCTGGTGAAGGTCCGTCGCACGCCCGAGCAGCTGTTCGACGTGACGCTCATGCCGATCGTCTTCACCGTGATGTTCACGTACATCTTCGGCGGCGCGATCGCCGGCGACGTCTCCAGCTACCTGCCCGTCATCATCCCCGGCATCCTCGTGCAGACGAACATCACGTCCTCGATCGTCACCGGTGTCCAGCTCCGCGAGGACATGGACAAGGGCGTGTTCGACCGCTTCAAGTCCCTGCCGATCGCCCGCATCGCGCCGCTCGCCGGTGCGCTGCTCGCCGACACGGTCCGGTACGCGATCGCCACCGCCATCACGTTCACGGTCGGGATCATCATGGGCCTGCGTCCCGAGGGCGGTGCCGCGGCGGTCGTGCTGGCCGGCGTGCTCGTGATCGTCGTCGCCTGGTCGATCAGCTGGATCTTCGCCTACTTCGGCGTGATCGCCCGCACCGCGTCGAGCGTCTCCGGCATCGCCAACCTGGTGCTCTTCCCGCTGACGTTCCTGTCGAACGCGTTCGTCCCCACGGACACCCTGCCCGGCTGGCTGCGCTGGTTCACCGAGGTCAACCCGATCTCGCACCTCATCACCGCCGTCCGCGAGCTGATCAACCACGGCGCCGTCACCGGTGACCTCTGGATCAGCCTGCTCGGTGCCGCCGTGGTGGTCGCCGTGTTCGCGCCGCTGACGGTCCGCGCCTACATGCGGAAGGCGTAGCGGAGGTCCTCCAGCAGCGTCCTCGCCCGCGCGACGGCCTCGGTCCGGTCCCATCCGGCCGAGACCGTCTCGGCGTCCGCGACGCGGGCCGCGCCGAGCGCGTCGACGAGGAGCGGTCGGAGCCGTCCGTGGGCGAGCACCGCGAAGTCCTGCCGGGTGCCGAACCGCATCGCGGCACCCCAGCACCGGGCCGCCTCGGCCGGACGGTCGCTGCGCGCCGCCGCGACCGCGAGTCCCGCCAGCGTCGTGCCGATGACGGGCAGGTCGAGCCACCACGGGTGGACGCGGATCATCACGAGTGCGGCCTTCCGGATGCGGCGAGCGACCGCGCGTTCGTCGGCCTGGAGGCGCGGTGCGGCTCCGTCGGGCGCGCCGAGCGCCGCCTCGTCGACCGCTGCGATCCGCGCCGCGCCCGCCATCACGGTCCAGTGCGGAGTCGCCTTCCGGTGCGGCAACACCCAGTCCCACGCCGCCGTGTACTGCGCTGCAGCGGCGTCGAGGTCGCCCTCGAACCGGAGGCACTCCGCGCCGATCGCGACGGCGAGCACGCCGATCTGGGAGCGGTCGCCGTCGAAGCCGCCCCGCCCCGCGACCGGTCGGTGCTGCAGCTCGGCGGCGATCGACCGGGCGGTGTCCACGGCGCCGGTCGCGGCCGAGCAGAGCCCGACGGTCCAGCCGATCTCGTACAGGTCGTCCTCGGCGCCGAAGCGCTCGAGCTGCTCACGGGCGCGGTCGGCGTTCGCGAGGGCGTCCGCGTACCGGCCGGTCTGGGCGAGGAGCTGCGTCATGGTGACGGCCACGGTGCCGATCGTCCACGCGTCGGCGGTGCGCTCCGCGAGGGTCTGCGCCCGGGTGGCGTACCGGAGGGCCGCCGCGAACTCGCCGTCGTTCTCGGCGAGGGGCGCGCTGAGCATGTTGGCGGTGCCGGCCACGCCCTCGTCGGGATCGTCGCGGAGGCGCGCGAGGAGCGCGGTGCCCGCCGCCGGACGCCCGAGCGTCAGGAGCAGGGCCGCCTGTGCGTCGAGCACCGGGAACCCCGTCGTCCCGACACGGCGGAGGCGCCGGAGCGTGGAGATCGCCCAGGCGGCGGTCCGGCGGTCGTCGAACGCCGAGGACGCCCCGGCGACGACGAGTCCGACGTGCACCGCGGCGACGTCCTCGGCCGCGGGCGGACCCGAGCGCAGCACCGCGACCACGTCGGACGCGATCGCGGTGACCTCGCCGTGGGCACCCCGGAGCGTCCAGTAGGCCCCGAGGGCGGCGAAGACGTGCGCGGTCGCCGAGGCGTCGTCGGCGCGGAGGCTCCAGCGGAGCAGGGTCACGAGGTTGTCGGCCTCGCGCTGGACCTCGTGGAAGCGGTCGAGCTGCTCCGGACCGGTGAGCGTGAAGAGGTTCCTGGCGGCGGCGAAGTCCCGCCCCCAGCGGATCATCGCCGTGCGCACCGCCTCGGTGGCGCCGCGTTCGTCGAGCCGTGCGGCCCCGAACTCGCGGACGGTCTCGAGCAGGCGGTAGCGGACCGGCTCCCCCTCGACCTCGACGAGCTGCACGAGGGACTGCTCGACGAGTTCGGCGAGGTCGTCGAGCGCATCGTCCCGGCGGTCCGGCGCGGCCACGGCCTCGACGGCGTCGACCGCCAGGCCGTCCGGGAACAGTGCCAGGCGGGTCAGGAGGTCCTGCGCGCCCGCGTCGAGCAGGCGCCAGCTCCACTCGATGACCGCCAGGAGCGTGCGGTGCCGCTCCGGGGCGCTGCGGTCGCCGCCGCGGAGCAGGGCGAACCGGTCGTCGAGCCGGCGCTCGATCTCGTCGACGCTCATCCCCCGGATCCGCGCCGCGGCGAGCTCGATCGCGAGCGGCGACCCGTCGAGCCGCGTGCAGATGCGGCGGACGGTGTCCACGGGCAGCACGGCCCCGGGTCGGGCGGCCCGGGCGCGCTCGGTGAACAGCCGGACCGCGGCGCCGTCGGCCTCGACCGGGAGGGGCGCGAGGGGCGCCACGACCTCGCCGGCGATCGCGAGCGGTGCGCGCGACGTCGTGAGGATCCGGAGGTCGGGGATGCTCGCGAGCAGGTCGGCGGCGAACCCGGCGACGTCGCCGACGAGGTGCTCGCAGTTGTCCAGGACGAGGACCGTCGGGGCCTCCCCGAGCGCCCGCCCCACCCGCGCACGCAGGTCGGCGACGACGACCTCCCGCAGCGCCCGGGCGGAGCGGAACTCGGCCACCCCGAGCAGGGCACCGAGCGCGGGGACGACGTCCTCGGCGGTGGCGATCGGTGCGAGCTCGAACACCACCACGCCGGTGGTCGGCGGCACACCGGCGGCGACGGCCTGCGCGAGGCGGGTCTTGCCGAGCCCACCCGCACCGAGGATCGTGACCAGCCGGTTGCGGGACAGGAGGTCCGTGACGGCGGCGAGGTCCTCCTGCCGCCCGACGAGCGTGTTCGGCGCGGCCCGCAGCCCGACCCGACGAGCACGACCGGAGTCGGCGGCGGACCGGCGGAGCAGATCGGCGTTCAGCCGCACCAGGTCGGCCGAGGGGTCCGCGCCGAGCTCGTCCGCGAGGCGGTCGCGGTGCGTCGCGAACGCGGCGAGCGCCTCGGCGTTCCGGCCGGCGGCGACCAGCGCGCGCATGCACCCGGCGACGGCGACCTCGTCGAACGGGTTCGCCTCGGACTCGGCGAGCCACAGCGCGGCCGCCTCGGCCGCGTCCCCGCGGTCGAGGAGGAGTTCGCCGAGCCGGCGTCGGAGCGCACGGCGGGCAGTTGCCGCGCGGTCGGCGAGCGCGGCGCCGAGGTCCCCGTCGACGTCCGCGCCGGGGTCGCCCCGCCAGCCGTCGAGTGCTGCCCGGACCACCGCGACGTCCTCGCTGGCAGCCGCGCGCTCGGCGGCCGTCAGGTCGACCGAGCCGGGGTCGACCCCGAGTGCGTACCCGGTGCTGGTCGACACGACGACGCCGTCGGCCGTGCTGCGCCGGAGCCGGGAGACGAGGGTCTGCAGCGCTGCCCGGGCACCCCGCGGCTGGTCGTCGCCCCAGAGCTCGTCGATGAGCGCCTCGGTCGTCACGGCGTGTCCACGCGCGAGCACGAGCGCGACGAGGAACCCGCGTGCCAGGGCACCGGGCACCGCCGTCGGCGCTCCCGTCGGATCCGCGACGGTCACTGGCCCGAGGACGGCGACGCGCGGCAGTTCGGACACGGTACGAGTCTACGGACGACCGCACGCGTCCGGCCCGGGATCACGTGACCGGGTACCGCCGCCGGAGTTCGGCGTAGCGCGCGTCCCAGTCGAAGGCCGCGATGCCGTCGAGCTCCCCGGCGAGGTCGAGTTCGAGCAGCTCGAGGTACGTGTGCCACCCCGGTGCGTAGTCCCGGCCGCCGACACGGTCGTGCTCGAGCCGGAGGGCGGCACCGTCCTCGACCGGCTCGACCGTGACGGTGATCGTCGTCTCGTGCTCGTCGCGGGCGTGCCAGGTGGTCGTGAACGTGCGCGGAGCGTCGCACGCCGTGACGGTCCCCTCGGTGAAGACCGTGCCGTCGTCGTACCGCGCGAGCCAGCGGCCGCCGAGGTGGAAGTCGCCCTCGTACGGGGCCATCCAGCGCGAGAGCCGTTCGGGGTCGGTGATGGCGTCCCAGAGGTCCTCGACGGTCGTCGGGTAGGTCTGGGCGAAGCGGATGAGGTACCCGCCGGAGGGCGAGTCCTCGACGGTGCCGTCGGTGGTGCGCATGTCAGTGCTCCTCGGGGTGGACGTCGGCGGGGGTACCCGGAGCACGTCGGCCCCGGGCGATCTCGGTCGTGAGGGCGTCGAGCCGCTGCCGCCAGAGGGCGCGGTACCGTTCGACGGCGCGGTCGAGTTCCTCGACGGCGCGGGGTTCCAGTCGGTAGACGCGTGCGGTCCCCCGCGGTGCCGCCGTGGCGAACCCGGCGTCGCGCAGGACGCGCAGGTGCCTGGAGACCGCGGGTTGGGAGATGCCGAACTCGGCCCTGATGACGTCGGTCAGCGCACCGGCCGTCCGGTCCCCCTCGGCGAGGAGTTCCGTGAGCCGGCGTCGGACGGGGTCACCGAGGACGTCGAACGCGTGCACGTCGACACTCTATAACTGCAGTGTTATGAAGTCGAGGGTCAGCCGCGGGCATTCCGGAAGGCGGACGGCCCCGTGCGGGTGTCCAGGTCGTTCGTCGCCCGGCGCTCGGACTCCACGATGCCGCGCATCGCCACGAGTGCGGCGGACGTGACCGCGACGTGCGACGGGTTCTCGCGCGATGCGTCCAGCGCCCGCTCGACCTCGGCGATCGCGTCGTCGCCCGCTTCTTCGGGGCACTCGCCGCGGACCATGCACGCGAGCTCACGGAGGGCCGTCGCGAGCGGCTCGGCGAACTCGGGGTCCGGTCGCCCGAGCCCCTCCGACACCGGACCCGACCGGGCGACGAGCTCGGTGAGGTCCGTCGTGTACCAGGCGACCCGCTCGAGGGCGCGGAAGCGGGCACCGTCCTGCTCGAGCCGTGCCCGGGACCCACGGAGTGCCCCGCGCGGGTTCAGTCGGCGGCTCTCGTGCGCGATCGACACCCGGGAGCGGACGTCGGCGATGGCACGGTCCAGTCGGTCCTGCTGACGGTCCCAGGCCTTCTCGTCGCGCTCGCCCCCTGCGAGGACCTCGGCGAGCCCGTCCAGGTGGTCTGCGAGCACCTGGTTGACCGCGTCGATCCGGTGCTCGGCGTCCCAGAAGCGCAGGGGCGGGAAGACGAGGAAGTTCACCAGGAGGCCCACCACGACCCCGACGGCCATCTGCACGAGGTACCCGAGCGAGTACCCCTCGGCGTGGGCGCCACCGACGAGCAGGACGAAGAGCGCGGCGGTGGACACCCAGGAGCTGCCCTCGCCGAGGACGCGGAACCCGCCCACGAGCACCCCGATGCCCACCGCCAGCGCGATCGCCAGGAAACCAGGGTCACCGACCCACATCGTGAACCCGGCGATGACGATGCCGAGCGCGATGCCGACGAGCGTCTGGACCCCGCTCCGGATGCCCGCGAACACCGTCGTCTGCATCGCCACGACGGCACCGAGCGGTGCGTAGTACGGGTACTCCGCCGCGACCCCGGGCATGTGTCGCGCGATGAACCACGCGAGCACGGCTGCGACGGCGGCCTTCGCGGCGTGGAGCAGGCGCGGTTGCGTCCCGGAGGTCCGGCTCCACCGCCAGACCCGGGTCCCCACACCCGCGATGTGCTCGAACTGCATCGGTCCCTCTCGTCGTGTCGGCCGGTCACGATACGGTGCCGCGCCTGTGAGACGGAGCCGGTCCGCGTTCTGCGGCTCGGCCGCCTGCGGGCCAGGAGGAACGTGGCGGGCCCGCACCGCGCCTCCAGGCCGCCCCCAGGACGCGACGAAGCCCCCGCAACGCGTGTTGCGGGGGCTTCGTCGTGGTGGGGCTGTGACTACTTGTCGTCCGACTTCTCGGCGGCGTCGGCCTCGACCTCGGCAGCTGCCTCGGTCTCGGTCTCCTCGGCGACGGGAGCGGACTCCTCGGTGGTCTCGGTCTCCTCGACCGGGGCCTCGTCGGTGGTGTCCTCGGCGGCGGGCTCCTCGACCGGAGCAGCAGCGGCCGGGGCCGCGTCGCGCTTGACCGGGGCCGGCGTGCTCGACACCGGCTCGAGGACGAGCTCGATCGACGCGAGGGGAGCGTTGTCGCCCTTGCGGAAACCGAGCTTCGTGATGCGGGTGTAGCCGCCCTGACGGTCCTCGACCTGCGGGGCGATCTCGGTGAACAGCG
Organism: Curtobacterium sp. C2H10; assembly: GCF_025407985.1. Lineage (NCBI taxonomy): Bacteria > Bacillati > Actinomycetota > Actinomycetes > Micrococcales > Microbacteriaceae > Curtobacterium > Curtobacterium sp. C2H10. The sequence continues at coordinate 15,077 of NZ_JABXGF010000013.1, forward strand.
TGTGCACGACGGACTTGTCGCGCAGGATGCTGATCACGCGACGACGCGCGTGCAGGTCGCCACGCTTCGCGAACGTGATGAGACGCTCGGCGACGGGACGGAGGCGCTTGGCCTTCGTCTCGGTGGTCGTGATGCGACCGTGCGTGAAGAGGGCGTTGGCGAGGTTGCTCAGGAGCAGGCGCTCGTGGGCGGGGCCGCCACCGAGGCGGGGGCCCTTGGTGGGCTTCGGCATGTCAGTTCTCCAGTGGTGAAAGTGTTGCGCGCTGCGTCAGCGGCGCGCGTGCGCGTCAGCGCGAGGTCAGTTGTTGGACTCGTCCTCGTCGTACCCGCTGTAGAAGTGGGCGCCGTCGAATCCGGGGACGGTGTCCTTGAGGGACAGGCCGAGCTCGGTGAGCTTGTCCTTGACCTCGTCCACCGACTTCTGACCGAAGTTGCGGATGTTCATGAGCTGCGTCTCCGACAGGGCGACGAGCTCGGACACCGTGTTGATGCCCTCCCGCTTGAGGCAGTTGTAGCTGCGGACCGACAGGTCCAGGTCCTCGATCGGGGTCTGCAGCTCGTTCGAGAGCACGGCGTCGACCGGTGCGGGGCCGATCTCGATGCCCTCGGCCGCGGTGTTGAGCTCGCGGGCGAGCCCGAACAGCTCGACGAGCGTCCGACCTGCCGACGCGATGGCGTCGCGCGGCGTGATGGCCGGCTTCGACTCGACGTCGACGACCAGGCGGTCGAAGTCCGTGCGCTCACCGGCACGCGTCGCCTCGACGCGGTAGGTGACCTTGAGGACCGGCGAGTAGATCGAGTCGATCGGGATCTGACCGGCCTCGCTGAACTCCGAACGGTTCTGCGTCGCCGAGACGTAGCCACGGCCACGCTCGATCGTCAGCTCGAGCTCGAAGCGCGCGGTGTCGTTCAGGGTCGCGATGACGAGGTCCGGGTTGTGGATCTCGACGCCGGCCGGAGCGGAGATGTCCGCTGCGGTGACCTGACCGGCACCCTGCTTGCGCAGGTACGCCGTGATCGGCTCGTCGTGCTCGCTGGAGACGACCAGGCTCTTGATGTTGAGGATGATCTCGGTGACGTCTTCCTTGACACCGGGAACGGTGCTGAACTCGTGGAGGACGCCGTCGATGCGGATGCTGGTGACAGCCGCGCCGGGGATCGAGGAGAGGAGCGTGCGGCGCAGCGAGTTGCCGAGGGTGTAACCGAAGCCCGGCTCGAGCGGCTCGATGACGAAGCGCGAGCGGAACTCGGAGATCGTCTCCTCGGTCAGGGTGGGGCGCTGTGCAATGAGCACTGTGGGATTCCTTTCGGCGGAGTGTCCGCTATATGACACTCGGCGGTACGACGGGGCCGACCGGGCCCCGACGGGTCTGTTGAGTTGTGATCACGCGCACGCGCTTGCCAGGACGGCACGGCCTGCGCGATCGAACGACCAGGAATGGCCGCGGGCCCTGCTCGCTCCCGTCAGGGGACGAGCAGGGCGCGGCCGGTTGCTCCTCGCGTCAGACGCGACGGCGCTTGGGCGGGCGGCACCCGTTGTGCGCCTGCGGCGTGACGTCGTTGATCGAACCCACCTCGAGGCCAGCGGCCTGGAGCGAGCGGATCGCGGTCTCGCGGCCCGAACCCGGACCCTTCACGAAGACGTCGACCTTCTTGACGCCGTGCTCCTGCGCCTGACGCGCAGCGGACTCGGCGGCGAGCTGCGCCGCGAACGGCGTCGACTTGCGCGAACCCTTGAAGCCCACGGCACCCGAGGACGCCCAGCTGAGGACGGCACCCGACGGGTCGGTGATGCTGACGATCGTGTTGTTGAACGTGCTCTTGATGTGGGCCTGGCCCACGGCGACGTTCTTCTTCTCCTTGCGGCGCGGCTTGCGCGCGGCAGTCTTGGGGGTAGCCATCGGGGTCTCCTATCGAGCCTTCTTCTTGCCTGCCACGGTGCGCTTCGGTCCCTTGCGGGTACGCGCGTTGGTCTTGGTGCGCTGACCGCGCACCGGGAGACCACGACGGTGGCGAAGACCCTCGTAGCTACCGATCTCGACCTTGCGGCGGATGTCGGCTGCGACCTCACGGCGGAGGTCACCCTCCACCTTGAAGTTGCCCTCGATGAAGTCACGGAGGGCGACGAGCTGGTCGTCGGTCAGGTCCTTGACGCGGATGTCACCGGAGATACCGGTCTCGGCGAGTGCCTGGACCGCGCGGGTACGGCCGACGCCGTAGATGTACGTGAGTGCGATCTCCACGCGCTTCTCGCGCGGGATGTCGACGCCTGCTAGACGTGCCATGTGATGGCTGCTCCTGTTGTCGATGGAGGTGTGGAGCAGTACCGGTGCTCGGGCCTCCGACCCGAGGTGTCCCCGCTCGCGCGGATCTTGGTACTGCGTTCGATGTTGAGTTGTGGATCCTGCTCGCAGCCGCCCGAGGGCGATCGCGTCAGGCAGCCGGGACTAGCCCTGGCGCTGCTTGTGACGCGGGTTGCTCTTGCAGATCACCATGACGCGGCCCTTGCGGCGAATGACACGGCAGTGCTCGCAGATGGGCTTGACGCTGGGGTTGACCTTCATTGTTCTTTCCTCGTGCTCGCTGGCTTCGTGCTCGGCAGGGTTGCCGGGCCGTTCCTTTCCAGCTCGCGGATCACTTGTAGCGGTAGACGATCCGGCCGCGGGTCAGGTCGTACGGGCTCAGCTCCACGATCACGCGGTCCTCGGGGAGGATGCGGATGTAGTGCTGGCGCATCTTCCCGGAGATGTGCGCAAGGACCTTGTGTCCGTTGGTCAGCTCAACGCGGAACATCGCGTTGGGCAGAGCTTCGAGCACCGAGCCCTCGATCTCGATGACGCCGTCTTTCTTGGCCATAGCCTCACTGTCGCTTGGTTGGATTACCGGTGTGATCCCCGAGCCGGTCTGCGGGTCGGGCGCCACGCCCAGTAGGCATGACACACCAAAGATCGATCCTATGTGGTAAACCCAGGATTGCCAAGTGGAGACGGCGAAGTCCCCACGTCTGGGGCTTCACAGCGGTGTCTGAGCGTTCCACAGTGGTTTGACGGCGCGCTCCGGGGTCCCGTTGGTCACCGGCCCCTAGCGTGGCCGTCGCCCCCCCCCCCCCGCCCGTGCAGACCGCGCCGCACGGACCACCGAACGGAGACCACGTGCCCGACGCCACCCGACGCCCGTTCGCCCGCCACGGCCGCCTCCCGCGCCGCCGCGGATGGGGCACGCTCGCGTCGATCGTGGCGTCCACCCTCGCCGTCGTCCTCGTGAGCGGGACGAGCGTCGCCGCCATCGCGGGTGCGCAGCTCGCCACGGCGCCGAGGACGGTCAAGCTCAGCACGGACGACCAGAGCACCGCGCAGACGGCCGACATCACCGCGATCAAGGGCGGTGCGAACATCCTGCTCATCGGCAGCGACACCCGCATCGGACAGTTCGACTCGGACGAGGACGTCGAGGGCGCCCGCAACGACGTCACGATGCTCATCCACATCTCGCAGGACCACACCCAGCTGACCGCGGTGAGCTTCCCGCGCGACCTCATGGTGCCGATCCCGGCGTGCACGAACCCCGAGAGCGGGACCACGTACCCGGCGGCCACGTCCGCGCAGTTCAACACGGCACTCGGGAACGGCGGGGTCTCGTGCGTCGTCGACACCGTCGAGAACCTCACCGGCCTGAGCATCCCGTACGCCGGGCTCATCACGTTCGACGGCGTCATCGAGATGTCGAACGCCCTCGGCGGCGTGGACGTGTGCGTCGCGGACCCGATCAACGACTCCTACACGAACCTGCACCTGACGGCCGGCTCGCACAAGCTCGAGGGCACGGACGCGCTCGCGTTCCTCCGCACCCGGCACGGCGTCGGCGACGGGAGCGACCTCGCGCGCATCAGCTCGCAGCAGGTGTTCCTGTCGGCCCTGCTGCGCAAGGTCACCTCGGACGGGACGCTCTCGAACCCGATCACGCTCTACAAGCTCGCCGGCGCCGCGCTGTCGAACATGACGCTGTCCGACGGCCTCGCCCAGGCGCGCACGCTCGTCGGACTGGCCGGGGCCCTGCGCGGGATGAGCACGGCGAACATGCTCTTCGTGCAGTACCCGGTCGCGGACGACCCCGAGGACAGCGCGCGCGTGATCGTCGACCAGGACGCCGCCCACACCCTCAACGTCGCGCTGCAGAACGACCAGAAGACCTCGCTGAGCGACTCGAGCACGGGGCGCGCGTCGGAGGAGTCCTCCGGGTCGAGCGGGACGGCGACCGCTGCTCCGTCCACGGGGACCTCGACCGGCACCTCGTCGGCCGGTGGGTCCTCGGCCGGGACGTCCTCGGGTACCGCGGCCGGCACCGGCACGGCGTCCGGGTCGGCGTCCGGCACCGCCACGAGCGCCGCGACCGGTTCGGCGACGCCGCTGCCCTCGTCGATCACCGGACAGAGCGCGTCCGAGGAGACCTGCTCCGTCGGCAACGACTGAGACCGGCGCGCAGAGCGCGTCGCGCGGTGCCCGTTGCGCGTCGCGCGTCGCGCGCGGGTGCGCACGCTGACGACGAGTGCACGTGGTCCACACGGTGCAGACGTCGTGGACGTGCGCAGGTGCGGACCGGAGGCGCGTGGCGGGGCCGCACCGCGCCTCCTGGCCGTCCGACGGGACCGGACGCACCAGCGCTCACGCGCCGGGTCAGGCACTGCCGCCTGCGGAAGACGCGACCGACGGGAGGCGCGACCTACGGGATCGGGACCGGCGTCACACCCAGCGGGGCCAGGCCCGCGGCGCCGCCGTCGGCCGCCGTCAGCACCCAGATGCCGTCGGCATGCACCGCGATGCTGTGCTCCCAGTGCGCCGCGTCGGAACCGTCGAGCGTGCGGACGGTCCAGTCGTCGTCGTCCGTCGAGCTGTCGATCGTGCCGGCCGTGACCATCGGCTCGATCGCGACCACGAGTCCGGGCTTGACCGCCGGACCGGCACCGCGGACGCGGTAGTTGAAGACGGGCGGGTCCTCGTGCATCGAGTGGCCGATGCCGTGGCCGGTGTAGTCCTCGACGATGCCCCACGCGCCGGTCTCGTCGATGGCGTCCTCGATGACGGCGCCGACCTCGTGCAGGTGCTTCGCGTGCGCGAGCGCCGCGATGCCGTGCCAGAGCGCGCGCTCGGTGGTGTCCGAGAGCGTCTGCCGGGCCGCACTGACACCGGCGTCACCACCCGGGACGACGACCGTGAAGGCACTGTCACCGTTCCAGCCGTCGACCTCGGCACCGGCGTCGACCGACACGACGTCACCGGGCTGGAGCACACGCTCCCCCGGGATCCCGTGCACGATCTCGTCGTTCACCGACACGCAGAGCGTGTGCCGGTAGCCCGGGACGAGCTGGAAGTTCGGGACGCCGCCGCCGTCACGGATGACCCGCTCGGCGATCGCGTCGAGCTCGCCCGTGGTGATGCCCGGACGGATCGCGTCGCGGACCGCCGCCAGTGCGTCGTGGGTCAGCAGACCCGGACGCACCATGGCGCGGAGCTCGTCCGGCGTCTTGTAGATCGAGGGCTTGCGGAACCGCACCACGCTGGCGTCAGACGCCCGCGGTCAGCCCACGCGAGGACAGCGCGGCCTGGATCCGATCGCCGACCTCGTCGATGCCACCGAGGCCGTCGACGTCGACGACGAGCCCACGCTCGCCGTACGCCGCCACGATCGGAGCGGTCTGCTCGGTGTAGACCTGCTGCCGACGACGGATGGTCTCCTCGTTGTCGTCGCTGCGGCCCTGTTCCTCGGCGCGCTTCAGGAGGCGGCCGACGAGCTCGTCCTGGTCGGCGACGAGCTGCACGACCGCGTCGATGCCGGTGCCCTGCTCGGCGAGGAGCGCGTCGAGGTACTCGACCTGACCGACCGTGCGGGGGTAGCCGTCGAGCAGGAAGCCGTTCTCGGCGTCGGCCTCGTGCAGGCGGGACTTCACCAGCTCGTTCGTGAGCGAGTCGGGGACGTAGTCGCCCGCGTCCATGATCGCCTTCGCCTGGACGCCGAGCGGGGTGCCCTCTGCGACGTTCTTGCGGAAGATGTCACCCGTCGAGACGGCGGGGATCCCGAACGCGTCGGCGATGCGACCGGCCTGGGTGCCCTTCCCGGCTCCGGGAGGTCCGACGATGATGAGACGTGCGCTCAACGGAGAAGCCCTTCGTAGTGACGCTGCTGCAGCTGCGAGTCGATCTGCTTCACGGTCTCGAGGCCGACACCCACGATGATGAGGATGCTCGCGCCACCGAACGGGAAGTTCTGGTTCGCACCGAAGAACGCCAGCGCCGCCAGCGGGATCAGGGCGATGAGACCGAGGTACAGGGAGCCGGGCAACGTCACCCGGGTGAGAACGTAGTCGAGGTACTCGGCCGTCGGACGACCGGCCCGGATGCCCGGGATGAAGCCGCCGTACTTCTTCATGTTGTCGGCGACCTCTTCGGGGTTGAAGGTGATCGCGACGTAGAAGTACGTGAAGCCGACGATGAGCAGGAAGTACAGGACCATGTAGAACCAGTTGTCACCCGAGGTCAGGTTGTTCTGGATCCAGGTCACCCACGCCGCCGGCTCGCTACCGTCGGAGGGCTGGTTGAACTGCGCGACCAGGGCCGGCAGGTACAGCAGCGACGAGGCGAAGATGACGGGCACGACGCCGGCCATGTTCACCTTGATCGGGATGTACGTGTTGTTGCCGCCGTAGGTGCGGCGACCGACCATGCGCTTGGCGTACTGCACGGGGATGCGCCGCTGCGACTGCTCGACGAACACGACGGCCATCATGATGACCAGGCCGACGAGGATGACGAACAGGAACAGCTCGAAGCCGTTCGACTGCTCGATCGCCCAGAGCGCCGAGGGGAACTGCGCCGCGATGGACGTGAAGATGAGGAGCGACATGCCGTTGCCGATGCCGCGCTCGGTGACGAGCTCGCCCATCCACATGATGAGGCCGGTACCGGCGGTCAGGGTGACGACCATGAGCATGATCGCGTACCAGCTGTCGTTCGAGATGATCGACGAGCAGGAGGCCGAGGCGTTGGTGCCGAACAGGGCGCCGGAGCGGGCGACCGTGATCAGGGTGGTGGACTGCAGCACGCCGAGCGCGATGGTGAGGTAGCGCGTGTACTGCGTCAGCTTCGCCTGACCGGACTGCCCCTCCTTGTAGAGGGCGTCGAAGTGCGGGATGACCACGCGGAGCAGCTGCACGATGATCGACGACGTGATGTACGGCATGATGCCGAGCGCGAAGACCGAGAGCTTCAGCAGCGCGCCGCCGGAGAACAGGTTGATCAGGTCGTACAGGCCCTGCTGCGACGAAGCGCTGGCGAGACAGGTCTGCACGGATGCGTAGTCGACGAACGGCGCGGGGATGTACGACCCCAGGCGGAACAGCGCGATGATCGCGAGGGTGAAGCCGATCTTCTTGCGAAGATCTGGGGTGCGCATGATGCGCGCGACCGCTCTGAACACGAGGACTCCGAACTTCTGGGACCGGCGGCCCGTCGAGGGGCCGTCACCGGTGTGGTCGGCAGGACCGACCTGGCCGGCGGACGCCGACCACTGTCAAGGAAACCGTAACGGCGGCCCGTGCGCAAACGCACGGGCCGCCGACGGGGTTACTGGGAGACGGTGCCGCCAGCAGCCGCGATCTTCTCGGCGGCGGACGCCGAGACCTTGTCGACCGAGACCGTGAGCTTCACGCTGATGTCACCCTGACCGAGAACCTTGACCTTCTCGTTCTTGCGGACGGCGCCCTTGGCGACCAGGTCCGCGACGGTGACGTCGCCACCGTTGGGGTAGAGCTCCGCGATCTTGTCCAGGTTCACGACCTGGTACTCGACGCGGAACGGGTTCTTGAACCCGCGGAGCTTCGGGGTGCGCATGTGCAGCGGCATCTGCCCACCCTCGAAGCCGACCTTGACCTGGTAACGAGCCTTCTGGCCCTTGGTACCACGGCCGGCGGTCTTGCCCTTGGAGCCCTCACCACGACCGACGCGGGTGCGAGCCTTCTTGGCGCCCTCTGCCGGACGGAGGTGGTGCAGCTTCAGGACCTGCACGCGCTCGTTCTTCTCGTCGCTCATGCGTCGACCTCCTCGACCTTCACGAGGTGCGCGACCGTCGCGACGTACCCGCGGTTCTGGGCGTTGTCCTCACGCAGGACCGTACGGCCGATGCGCTTGAGACCCAGGCTGCGGAGCGTGTCGCGCTGGTACTGCTTCTCGCTGATAACGGACTTCGTCTGCGTGATCTTCAGCATCGCCATCACGCACCTGCCTTCTCGGACGCGGCACGCAGAGCAGCGGCCTCGGCCTGGAGCAGACGGTCCGGGACGACCCGGTCGACGGGGAGACCGCGACGGCTTGCGACCGCACGGGGCTCCTCGAGCTGCTGCAGCGCCGTGACGGTCGCGTGCACGATGTTGATGGTGTTCGACGAACCGAGCGACTTGCTCAGGACGTCGTGGATACCGGCGCACTCGAGGACGGCGCGGACCGGACCACCGGCGATGACACCGGTACCGGCAGCGGCCGGACGGAGGAGCACGACGCCGGCAGCGGCCTCGCCCTGCACCGGGTGCGGGATCGTGTTGCCGACGCGCGGGACGCGGAAGAAGTTCTTCTTCGCTTCCTCGACGCCCTTCGAGATGGCGGTCGGGACCTCGCGGGCCTTGCCGTAGCCGACACCCACGAGACCGTTGCCGTCACCGACGACGACGAGCGCGGTGAAGCTGAAGCGACGACCACCCTTGACGACCTTGGAGACGCGGTTGATGGTCACGACGCGCTCGAGGAACTGGCTGTCGCCACCCCGACCGTTGCGGTCGTTGCCACGGCCGCCACCCTGCTGACGGTCGCGACCGCCACCACGGCGGCCACGGTTGTCGGCGGAGTCGCGGTTGTTCGATGCCGAACCGGCTGCGGTCTCGACGGGGCGCTCGACGACGGGGACCTCGGGCTCCTTGGCCGCGGGGGCCGTGGTGCTCGTGGCCTCGGCCTCGGTCGCCTCAGCGGCCTCGGTCGTTTCGACGTTGGCGTCTTCGTTCGTGTTCGCGATGTCGCTCACAGGTTCAGCCCTCCTTCACGGGCACCATCGGCGATCGCGGCGACGCGACCGGCGTACTTGCTACCACCGCGGTCGAAGACCACGGCCTCGACGCCAGCGGCCTTCGCGCGCTCGGCGAGGAGTTCGCCGACACGACGGGCCTTGGCGGTCTTGTCGCCGTCGAACGTACGGAGGTCGGCCTCCATCGTCGACGCGCTGGCCAGCGTGTGGCCCTTGGCGTCGTCGATGACCTGGACGAACACGTGACGCGCCGAACGGGTGACAGCGAGACGCGGACGGGCCTCGGTGCCGGTGATCTTCTTGCGGAGGCGGTTGTGACGGCGCGCCTTGGCGGCCGACTTGCTCTTGCCTCGTGTCTTGAGGAGACCCATGATCACTTACCTGACTTTCCGGCCTTGCGGCGCACGATCTCGCCGGCGTAGCGGACACCCTTGCCCTTGTAGGGCTCGGGCTTGCGCAGCTTGCGGATGTTTGCAGCGACCTCGCCGACGGACTGCTTGTCGATGCCGTTGACGGTCAGCTTGTTGTTGCCCTCGACGGCGAAGCTGATGCCCGCGGGCGGCTCGACCGTGATCGGGTGGGAGTAGCCGAGCGCGAACTCGACGTTGTTGCCCTTCGCCTGCACGCGGTAACCGGTGCCGACGACCTCGAGGCCCTTGGAGTAGCCCTGGGTCACGCCGACGATGTTGTTCGCGATGAGGGTGCGGGTCAGGCCGTGCAGCGCACGCGAGCTGCGCTCGTCGTCCGGACGGGTGACGAGGACCTGGTTCTCCTCGACCTTGGCCTGGATGGGCTCGGCGACGACGAGCGCGAGCTCGCCCTTCGGGCCCTTGACCGCGACGTTCTGACCATCGATGGAGACGGTCACGCCAGCGGGGATGTCAATGGGAAGACGTCCGATACGAGACATTGTCGATCACCACACGTAGGCGAGGACTTCCCCACCCACGCCCTTCTGCTCGGCTTCACGGTCGGTGAGCAGTCCCGACGAGGTCGAGAGGATCGCCACGCCGAGGCCACCGAGGACCTGGGGGATCTCCGTCGACTTCGCGTAGACCCGGAGACCGGGCTTCGAGACGCGCTTGATGCCGGCGATCGAACGCTCGCGCTCGGGGCCGTACTTCAGGTCGATCGTGAGGGTCTCGCCCACGCGGGCGTCCTCGATCTTCCACTCGCTGATGTAACCCTCGCGCTTGAGGATCTCAGCGATGTTCTTCTTCAGCTTGGAGCTGGGAAGCGAGACGGCGTCGTGGTGCGCCGAGTTCGCGTTCCGCAATCTGGTCAGCATGTCTGCGACCGGATCGGTCATCGTCATGATGGTCGTCCATTCTTCGCCTGGTTTCGACACCCGTTCCACGAATGCCGACCTGAGCGATCGGGTGATCCTGGGGCGATTCCCCTGGATCGGTGTGTTCGTGCGTGCGGGCCGGAGGACGTGAATCCTCCGGCCCGCACCGCCCGAAGTATCTTAGACCGTCTGCTCGGCAGAACGGAACGGGAACCCGAGCTGGCGGAGCAGCGCGCGGCCCTCGTCGTCCGACTTCGCGGTGGTCACGACGGTGATGTCGAAGCCACGCACGCGGTCGATGCGGTCCTGGTCGATCTCGTGGAACACGGACTGCTCCGTGAGACCGAACGTGTAGTTGCCGTTGCCGTCGAACTGCTTGTCGCTGAGACCGCGGAAGTCGCGGATGCGGGGCAGTGCGAGGGTCACGAGACGGTCGATGAACTCCCACGCGCGGTCACCACGGAGGGTGACGTGCGCGCCGATGGCCTGGCCCTCACGCAGCTTGAACTGCGCGATGGACTTGCGGGCCTTCGTGACCTGGGGCTTCTGACCCGTGATCGCCGTGAGGTCCTTGATGGCCCCCTCGATGATCTTCGAGTCGCGAGCGGCCTCACCGACACCGGTGTTCACGACGACCTTGACCAGGCCGGGGACCTGGTTGACGTTCGCGTACCCGAACTGCTCGGTGAGGGCAGCCTTGATCTCGTTCTTGTACTTCTGCTTGAGGCGCGGCTCGACCTTGGTCGCCGGCGCGGCAGTCGTGTCGGTCATCAGAGCTTCTCACCCGACTTCTTGGCGTAGCGGACTCGGACGGTCTTCTTGACGCCGTCCTTCTCCACCTCTTCGTTGCGGAAACCGACGCGGGTCGGCTTCTTGGTCTTCGGGTCGACGATGGCGACGTTCGACACGTGGATCGGAGCCTCGTGCTGCTCGATGCCACCGGTCTTCGAGCCGCGCTGCGTCTGGCCGACGCGGACGTGCTTCGTGACGAAGTTCACGCCCTCGACGACGACGCGGTTCTTGTCCTTGAGGACCTCGATGACCTTGCCCTGCTTGCCACGGTCACCGCCGCGCTCCTGCTTGGCACCCGTGATGACCTGGACCAGGTCACCCTTCTTGATGTTCGCCATGGCTTACAGCACCTCCGGCGCGAGCGAGATGATCTTCATGAACTTCTTGTCACGGAGCTCGCGACCGACCGGACCGAAGATGCGCGTGCCGCGCGGGTCGCCGTCAGCCTTGAGGATCACTGCCGCGTTCTCGTCGAACTTGATGTAGGAGCCGTCCTGACGACGGGTCTCCTTCTTGGTGCGAACGATGACCGCCTTGACGACGTCACCCTTCTTCACGTTGCCGCCGGGGATGGCGTCCTTCACCGTGGCGACGATGACGTCACCGAGACCGGCGTAGCGACGACCCGAGCCACCGAGCACGCGGATGGTCAAGATCTCCTTGGCACCCGTGTTGTCGGCGACCTTGAGGCGGGATTCCTGCTGAATCACTGCTGTCTCCTATTCCGAAGCAGGCCGGGGCCTACTTGGCCTTCTCGAGGATCTCGACCAGGCGCCAGCGCTTGGAAGCGCTGAGGGGACGGGTCTCGCTGATCACGACGAGGTCGCCGACACCAGCGGTGCCGAGCTCGTCGTGGGCTTTCACCTTGGACGTGCGACGGATGATCTTGCCGTAGAGCGCGTGCTTCACGCGGTCCTCGACCTCGACCACGATGGTCTTGTCCATCTTGTCGCTCGTGACGTAGCCACGACGCGTCTTGCGGTAGCCGCGAGCGGAGGCGGCGGAGGTCTTCTCTTCGTTCGCCATTACTTCTCCTCGGCGGTCTCGGCCTCGGCCGACTCAGCCGGCTTCTCAGCCTTCTTGGTCGTCTTCTTGGCCTTGGGGGCGGTCTCGACGGGCGCGGGAGTGGCACGGATGCCGAGCTCGCGCTCGCGGAGGACGGTGTAGATGCGAGCGATGTCGCGCTTGACGGCACGGAGACGACCGTGGCTCTCCAGCTGGCCGGTGGCCGACTGGAAGCGGAGGTTGAAGAGCTCCTCCTTGGCCTTCTTCAGTTCGTCAGCAAGACGCTCGTTCTCGAACGTGTCGAGCTCCGTCGGACGGAGCTCCTTGGAACCGATCGCCATTATGCGTCGCCCTCCTCGCGCTTGATGATGCGTGCCTTGAGGGGCAGCTTGTGGATTGCACGGGTCAGCGCCTCACGGGCGATGTCCTCGTTGACGCCGGAGAGCTCGAAGAGCACACGGCCCGGCTTGACGTTGGCGACCCACCACTCGGGGGAACCCTTACCGGAACCCATGCGGGTCTCGGCGGGCTTCTTCGTGAGCGGACGGTCCGGGTAGATGTTGATCCACACCTTGCCGCCACGCTTGATGTGACGCGTCATGGCGATACGAGCGGACTCGATCTGACGGTTGGTCACGTAAGCGGGCGTCAGCGCCTGGATGCCGTAGTCACCGAACGACACCTTGGTGCCACCGGTGGCCTGGCCCGAACGCTTCGGGTGGTGCTGCTTGCGGTGCTTGACTCGACGGGGAATAAGCATGGTTACGCCTCAACTCCTGCGCCGGCCGGCGCGTCCTGCGGGGCCTGCTGCTGACGGCCGCCACGGTCGCCGCCACGGCGGTCGCCGCGCTCGCCACGGGGGCCGCCACGACGCTCCGGGCGCGACGAACGCTGGTTCGCCTGCTCGCGAGCGAGCTCCTTGTTCGTGATGTCGCCCTTGTAGATCCAGACCTTCACGCCGATGCGGCCGAACGTGGTCCGGGCCTCGTAGAAGCCGTAGTCGATGTTCGCGCGGAGCGTGTGCAGGGGCACGCGGCCCTCGCGGTAGAACTCCGAGCGCGACATCTCGGCGCCGCCGAGACGACCCGACACCTGGATGCGGACACCCTTGGCGCCGGCGCGCTGTGCACCCTGCAGGCCCTTGCGCATGGCGCGACGGAACGCGACACGAGCGGAGAGCTGCTCGGCGATGCCCTGCGCGACGAGCTGGGCCTCGGTCTCGGGGTTCTTGACCTCGAGGATGTTGAGCTGGATCTGCTTCTTGGTGAGCTTCTCGAGCTCGCCACGGACGCGCTCCGCCTCGGCGCCACGGCGACCGATGACGATGCCCGGACGCGCGGTGTGGATGTCCACGCGGACGCGGTCACGGGTGCGCTCGAGCTCGATGCGGGCGACGCCGGCGCGGTCGAGGGTCTTCTTCAGGTACTCGCGCACCTTGATGTCCTCGGCCACGTAGTCGGCGTAGCGCTGACCCGGCTTCGTGCTGTCGGTGAACCAGTGCGAGACGTGGTCCGTCGTGATCCCGAGACGGAAGCCGTACGGGTTGACCTTCTGGCCCATTACTTGCTCGCCTTCTTGCTCGTCGCGGCAGCCTCGACCTCATCCGGCGTCGCGAGGACGACCGTGATGTGGCTGGTGCGCTTGTTGATGCGGAAGGCGCGGCCCTGGGCGCGCGGCTGGAACCGCTTCAGGGTCGTACCTTCGTCGACGAAGACGCGGCTCACGTAGAGGTCGCGCTCGTCGAGGAAGCTGTTCGTCGAGTCCGCCTTGACCCGTGCGTTCGCGATCGCCGAGGCGACCAGCTTGTACACGGGCTCCGAAGCGCCCTGGGGGGCGAACTTCAGGATGGCGAGGGCCTCGTGGGCCTGCTTGCCGCGGATCAGCTCGATGACGCGACGGGCCTTCTGAGGCGTGACGCGGATGTGTCGCACGCGTGCGATCGACTCCACCATTTCGTTCCTCCTCTGCGTCGCCGCCTTAGCGGCGACGGCCCTTCTTGTCGTCCTTCACGTGACCACGGAAGGTGCGGGTCGGCGCGAACTCGCCGAGCTTGTGACCGACCATCGACTCGGTGACGAACACCGGGATGTGCTTGCGGCCGTCGTGCACGGCGATCGTGTGCCCGAGCATGTTCGGGATGATCATCGAGCGACGCGACCAGGTGCGGATCACGTTCTTGGTGTTGGCCTCGTTCTGCGTGACGACCTTGCGGAGCAGGTGCTCGTCGACGAAGGGGCCCTTCTTCAGACTGCGTGGCATCTTCTGAACTCCTACTTGCGCTTCTTGCCGGCGTTACGGCGACGGACGATGAGCTTGTCGCTCGGCTTGTTCGGCTTGCGCGTGCGACCCTCGGCCTGACCCCACGGGCTGACCGGGTGACGGCCACCGGAGGTCTTGCCCTCGCCACCACCGTGCGGGTGGTCGACCGGGTTCATCGCGACACCACGCACGGTCGGGCGGACGCCCTTCCAGCGCATGCGGCCGGCCTTGCCCCAGTTGATGTTCGACTGCTCGGCGTTGCCGACCTCGCCGATCGTGGCGCGGCAGCGTGCGTCGACGTTGCGGACCTCGCCCGACGGCAGACGGAGCTGCGCGTAGGGGCCGTCCTTGGCGACGAGACGCACCGAGGCGCCGGCCGAACGCGCGAGCTTGGCGCCGCCACCGGGGCGGAGCTCGATCGCGTGCACGACGGTACCCACGGGGATGTTGCGCAGCGGCAGGTTGTTGCCCGGCTTGATGTCCGCGCCGGCGCCCTGCTCGATGACGTCGCCCTGCTTGAGCTTGTTCGGCGCGATGATGTAGCGCTTCGTGCCGTCCACGTAGTGCAGGAGCGCGATGCGCGCCGTGCGGTTCGGGTCGTACTCGATGTGCGCGACCTTGGCGTCGATGCCGTCCTTGTCGTGACGACGGAAGTCGATCACGCGGTACTGACGCTTGTGGCCACCACCGATGTGACGGGTGGTGATGCGGCCGGAGCTGTTGCGGCCACCGGTCTTCGGCAGCGGACGAAGCAGCGACTTCTCCGGCGTCGAACGGGTGATCTCAGCGAAGTCGGCGACCGACGAGCCGCGACGACCGGGGGTCGTCGGCTTGTAGTTACGAATAGCCATGATTTATCCCTCTGGTCCTCAGCCGACAGCCGTGAAGATGTCGATCGAACCGGACTTGAGCGTCACGATGGCACGCTTGGTGTCCTTGCGCTTGCCCATGCCGAAGCGCGTGCGACGGGTCTTGCCCGGACGGTTCAGCGTGTTGATGCTCGCGACCTTGACGTCGAAGATCTTCTCGATGGCGAGCTTGATCTCGGTCTTGTTCGAACGGGGGTCCACGATGAACGTGTACTTGCCCTGGTCGATCAGGCCGTAGCTCTTCTCCGAGACGACCGGCGAGATGATGATGTCGCGCGGGTCCTTGTTGAAGCCGCTCATGCGGAGATCTCCTTCGCGGTCTTCGACGCGATGAAGGCGTCGAGTGCGCTCTTGCTGAAGACGAGCGCGTCGGCCTTGAGCACGTCGTAGGCGTTGAGCTGGCCGTACGAGAGCGCGTGGACGTTCGGCAGGTTGCGGATCGACTTGAGCGTGAGCTCGTCGTCCTGCTCGAGCACGACGAGCACGTGCTTGACGGGCGCGACCTTCTCGATGAGCGTGCGGGCGGTCTTGGTCGACGGCACCTCGGCCGCGACGAAGCCCTCCACAGCGGAGATGCGGCCACCGCGGGCGCGGTCCGAGAGCGAGCCGAGCAGAGCAGCGGCGATCATCTTCTTCGGGGTGCGCTGCGAGTAGTCGCGCGGGGTCGGTCCGTGGACGACGCCACCGCCGGTGTGCTCCGGAGCGCGGACCGAACCCTGACGGGAGCGGCCGGTGCCCTTCTGCTTGAACGGCTTGCGACCAGCACCGCGGACCTCGCCGCGGTTCTTGGTCTTGTGGGTGCCCTGACGCGCGGCTGCGAGCTGCGCGGTGACGACCTGGTGGATCAGCGGGACGTTGGTCTCGACGTCGAAGAGCTCGGCGGGGAGCTCGACGGTGCCGGACTTGACGCCCGATGCGTCGAGGACGTCGATCGTGGTTGCGGTCGTGGTGGCCATGATCACTTACCCTTCACGGCGGTGCGGACGAAGACGGAGCGACCGCGAGCACCGGGGATCGCGCCCTTGACGAGCAGCAGACCCTTCTCGGCGTCGACGGCGTGCACCGTGAGGTTGAGGACGGTCACACGCTCGCCACCCATGCGACCCGCCATGCGCATGCCCTTGAAGACACGCGACGGGGTCGACGAAGCACCGATCGAACCGGGCTTGCGGTGGTTGCGGTGGGCACCGTGCGAAGCGGACACACCGGCGAAGCCGTGGCGCTTCATGACACCGGCGAAGCCCTTGCCCTTGGAGGTGCCGACGACGTCGACCTTCTGGCCCGCCTCGAACGTGTCGACGGTGAGCTCCTGGCCGAGCGTGTACTCAGCGGAGTCGTTGGTGCGGATCTCCGTGAGGGTGCGGCGCGGGGTGACCCCGGCTGCCTCGAAGTGGCCGGCGGCCGGCTTGTTGACCTTGCGCGGGTCGATGGCGCCGGCGGCGATCTGGATCGCCTCGTAGCCGTCGCGCTCGACGTTGCGGATCTGGGTGACCACGTTCGGGCCGACCTCGATCACGGTGACGGGGATGAACTTGTTGTTCTCGTCCCACACCTGGGTCATCCCGAGCTTCTTGCCGAGGAGGCCCTTGACGGTCTTGGTTGAGTTCGCCATCAGTCCAGCCCCCTTACAGCTTGATCTCGATGTTGACGTCGGCCGGGAGGTCGAGTCGCATGAGCGAGTCGACGGCCTTCGGCGTCGGGTCGACGATGTCGATGACCCGCTTGTGCGTGCGCTTCTCGAAGTGCTCGCGCGAGTCCTTGTACTTGTGGGGAGAACGGATCACGGTGACCACGTTCTTCTCGGTGGGGAGCGGCACCGGGCCGACCACGGTCGCACCGGCACGGGTCACCGTGTCGACGATCTTCCGGGCCGACGTGTCGATGACCTCGTGGTCGTACGACTTGAGCCGGATGCGGATCTTCTGTCCCGCCATGTGTCTCTTTGTCCTCTCTGCGCCGCGCACCCTCGGGCCGCCTGACGCCGCCGCCACCGTGCATTCCTGCAGGGCTTGGCTGTTTTCTGTGAACCAACCGGCCGCATCCGCTGGGGATGACCGCTGTTCTCGTGTCAACCGCGCGGAGCGACCTGGGCCGTTCAGCGTGGGCATGTCGTCTCCCGCACGCTCTGGGCACAGCAGTGCCCGTCACGCTTGGTGGGGAGTCGATCGTGTTCTGCTGCCTGCGGCCCAACCCAGCCCTGCTGGACAGGGGGGTTGTGCACTGCCAGAGCAGTGATCCTGCGCACGCGAACGCGCGCGGAATTTCGGAACCGGACAAGTCTCGCATAGGCACGGCATCCGTGCAACCCGGGCGTGTCGCGAATCACGGGCGTGTCGGGATCGGCCCGCTTCCCCGGATCCACGCGGATCGAGGGCCAGGAGGCGCGGGTCGCCCCCGACGCACGACGTGCCCTCCGGAGCCGGTCCGGGGGGCACGTCGCAGGGGTCGGTCGGGACTACTCCGCGACGACCGGGGGGACGAACCACGGGGGGAAGACCGCGACCCGGGGAGCGTGTCCGCCGTGGTCCTTGAGCACGGCCTTGACCGTCTGGCGGACGCGGTCGTTGGGGACACCGATGACCGCGACGGCGGAGAACGGCACGCTCGGGCCGGCGAGCAGCTCGAGGCCGAGCATCTCCGGGTCGGTGAAGTCCGTGCGACGGATGAGGTTCGTCGCGGCCTCGGGCCCGACGGCGAACCGGACGTCCTCGGCGTCGGCGTCCTGGTCGGCGACGATGACCGACGCCCCGAAGGCCGACACCGGCACGACGAGCATGATGTACTCCGTCGCCCGGGTCCGGCGGGCCGCGTCGGACCACCGCTCGCCCTCGGCGCCGGTGCGCAGCTCGTCCCAGCGGGTCGCGTCGGGCGACAGCGTGAACGGCACGTGCGCGGCGACCGGGGAGCCGTCGGGGGCGTGTGCCTCGGCGCGGGCGGCCCGGGCAGCGGCGGAGGCGACGTCGACGACCGGCGTCACGGCGTCCGACGCGAGGATCGCACCGGACCCCACGATGTCGTCGAGGTTGTCCACGTGCGTCACGTGGTGCGCGCGGAGCGAGGCGAAGTCACGCGCCTCGGGCAGGTCGGGCACCGGGGACCGCAGCGAGGACGCCGGGGTCGCCGCCTGGCCGGGCACGGTCCGGAGCGAGGTGGTGATCCGGGTGCGGCGCGGGGTCGGGGTGGTGGGGAGTTCTGCGGCCTCGCGCTGCCGTGGCGCGCAGATGTCGCAGAGTTCGGTGGGGAATCCGTGGATGCACTCGTCAGTCACGACTGGTGGGGTCCTTCCGTGCCCGGGTGGGGGTGTTCGGGCACGAGGTCCAACGGTACGTCATCCCGGCCCCTTCCCGGTCACTGTCGGTAGAGCAGTGCGCGGACCTCCGACTCGGCCGCGTGCGTGCGGTCGGGGTCGATGGTCTCGCCGTGGTCGTAGGCGTCGAGCAGGCGCGGGTCGATGTAGCTCTGCCGGCACACCGTCGGGGTGTTGCCGAGTTCCTCGCTCGCGACCTTCACCGCGTGCGACACCGCCTTCTTCCGTTTCGCCACGGACGACTGCGGTCCGGTCGCCGCGAGGTCGACCGCGGCGGCGACGGTGCCGTGCAGGGTGCGGAAGTCCTTCGCGGTGAACTCGTCACCGGCACGTTCCTTCACGTACTCGTTGATGTCCTCGGCGGAGAGGGGCTCCCACTCGGCGCCCCGGCGCGCACGGAACGAGAGCAGCCGGGCGTTCGGTCCGCGCCGCTTCATGCCCGCGATGACGGTCGCGAGGTCGGGATCGTGGATCGAGGAGGACCACTCCTGGCCGCTCTTGCCCGGGAAGTCGAGCTCGATGTCGTCGCCGGAGACGTGGGCGTGCGCGCACAGCAGGGTGGACAGGCCACGGCTGCCGTGCTCGGTGGCGTACCGCTCCGACCCGACCCGCAGGGAACCCTGGTCGAGCATCCGGAAGGCCGCCGCGAGGGCACGCTGCCGGTCGGGCTCCGGCCGCCGGAGGTCCATGGTGACCCCGCGTCGTGCGACCGGCAGGGATTCGGCGAGCGCCAGCGCACGGTCGTACTTGATCCGGTCCATCCGTTCGCGCCAGGACGGGTGGTACATGTACTGCCGCCGACCGGCGCCGTCGACGCCGGTCGCGAGCACGTGCCCGTTGTCGTACGGCGAGATCCACACGTCGTCCCACGCAGGCGGGATGACGAGGTCCTCGAGGCGCTGCCGGACGGCGGCGTCGGTGACGGTGGTGCCGTCCGGGTCGCGGTAGGAGAAGCCGCGCCCGCTGCGGACGCGGTGGTAGCCGCGACCGTTGGTCGCGGAGCGGCGGAGACGGGTCACGCTCTCGATGCAACTCGCCACCGCCTGTGACCCGGCCCGGCGACGGACGGGAGGGACGGTGCCAGCCGGCACCGCGCCTCCCGTCCGTCAGGTGGTCACGCTCGGCGACGTCGGCGCGTCACCAGCAGGACGCCACCGGCCGCCATCGCGAGGAGCGCGATCAGCGCACCGATGCCGAGTCCGGCCGCACCCGTGAAGGCGAGCTCGCTCGCCGACTCCGGTGCGTCGCGCACCGGGGCCGGGTCGCTGGCGCGCATCGGGTCCGTCGGGCTGGCGGATCCCGCGACCGGCACCACCTGCGTCGTCGGCGACTCGACCGTGGCGACGTTCGTGATGCGGTCCGGTGCGTCCGTCGCGACCTTCGCCGTGACCTGGAACGCGACCTTCCCGTCGACGGCGAGCGGACCCGTCAGGGTGCAGGTGACGATCTTCCCGGTGGTGCAGGTCGCCGCCTTCGCGTCGTTCACGCTCACCAGGGTGAGGCCGGCTGGCAGACGGTCCGTGACGACCACGGGACCCGGGTCCTCGGTGGGGCCGTCGTTGCGCACCGTGATGGTGTACCCGACGGTCTCCCCACGGACCAGCTGCCCGGTGTGCGTCTTCGTGACTGCCAGGCTCGACGCGGGGTCGACGGCCAGCTCGTCCGAGTCGTCGTTGTCGGCGAGCGTCGTCTCGGTCGTGCTCGTCGCCACGGTCGCGCTCGGCTGCACGCCCGGGTAGGCGGCGGCCGTCGGCGTCTGGTGCACCGTGATCGCCGGGGCGAGCGCGCCCGCCGGCAGCGTGCCCGCGAGGGCGAACGACACCGTGGTCGAGCCGTCGGCGTTCTTCGTGACGGACGTGACGGTCCACGCGGGGTCGGCCTCGGCCCCGACGTACGTCAGGCCCTTCGGCAGCGTGTAGGTCGCGGTGACCGCCGCGGCGTCGGAGAGGCCGACGTTCCGGACCTGGATGGTCTCCGGCAGGTCCTTGCCGATCACCGCGGTGCCGTCGTGCCCGATCGTGATGGCCACGTTCGCCACCTCGTCGACGTCGAGGGGGCTCGTCACCGGCTCGTCGTTCGTGCCGACCGGCGGGTTGGTGCCCTGGCCGGTGATCACCGCGCGGTTCTCGATCGTGCCGGCGGTGTGGCCGGACGCGAGCTTCGTGGTGATCCACAGGCCGGGGGCGTCCGTCCCGGCGACGATCGTCGTCGGGAGCGAGCACGTCACCAGGGCCGGGTCGGTCGTGCCGTCGCAGGTCCACACCGATCCGTCGCTCGAGGCGCCGGTGAACGTCAGCCCCTCGGGCAGCTGGTCGGTGACGACCGTGGTGGGCTGCTCGTCCGACGGACCCTCGTTGCTGACCTGGAGCAACCAGGTCTGCTCGGCGCCGGCGGTGACGCGCTTCGCGGCCGTCGTCGACCCGGGCTTCTCGACCGGGGTCTTGGTCAGGCGGAGCGCAGCGTGCGTCGTCACCGTGACGTCGTCACCGGCGGTGTCGTTCGTCGGGTCCGTGTCGGGCGTCGCACTCGACACGACCGCGGTGTTGCGGAGCGTGCCGGCCGGGGTGCCGGACGCGATCGAGGCGGTCACGTGGAACACCGTGGTCGCACCGTTCGCGACCACGTCGGTCGACCAGGTCCTCGGATCCGCGCCCTGCTCCCAGGCCGTGTCGTCCGTCGTGACCTTCGTGACCGTCATCCCCGCGGGCGGGGTGTCGGTCCACGTGACGTCCTGCGCGTCCGAGGGGCCGTCGTTCGTCACGGTGACGTCGTAGGTGACGGTCGTGCCGGCGTCGGCGCTCGGGGCGCTCGTGCGCTGCTTCGTGATCGACAGGTCGGCGTGCGTGGTGACGTCGACGGTCGCCTCGTCGTGCGCGGTCGGGCCGGTGGCCGTGACGGGCGCCGCGGTCGCGGTGTTGACGATCGACGATCCCCGGAAGGACGCCGGCACGTGCACGGTCAGGACGATCGTGTTCGGGTCGGTCGCGCCCGCCGCGATCCCGTCGGCGCTCGACAGGGTGAGCACGCCGTCCTCGTTCGACTCGAGCGTCCAGTGCTGCTGGGTCGCCGCGGTCAGCCCGCGGAACTCCACGCCGGCCGGGAGGGTGTCCTGGACGCGGACGCTCGGCGAGGTGCCGTCACCGGCGGGCAGGTCGGACGGGCCGGTCGGGTTCGCGACCGTGATCGTGTAGGTGACGTCCTTCCCGGCGTCGACCGTCTCGACGTCCGCGGTCTTCGTCACCGACAGGCCGGCGGTCTGGGTGGCGTCGCTGCGGCCCTGCGCCTCGGCGGGCGCCGCGTTGTCGGCGGTCACCACGGCCGTGTTCAGCAGGGTGCCGGACATCGACGACGGGGTCGTCACCGTGATGGTGAACGACGTGCTCTTCCCGGCGGCCAGGGTGCCGTCGAGCGCACAGGTCACGTCGTTCCCGTCGGCGGCGGGTGCGGTGCAGGTCCAGGCGCCGTCCGTCTGGGTGATCGTGTCGGTCGCCTCGTC
Source organism: Curtobacterium sp. C2H10 (assembly GCF_025407985.1). NCBI lineage: Bacteria > Bacillati > Actinomycetota > Actinomycetes > Micrococcales > Microbacteriaceae > Curtobacterium > Curtobacterium sp. C2H10. The sequence goes on from NZ_JABXGF010000013.1 coordinate 37,156, forward strand.
GACCGGCCCGTCGGCGCTGAGCCGCGTGCCGGACTCGAGCGTGTCCGAGACCCGGACCGTGCGTGCGTCGGCCGTGCCGGTGTTGGTGACCCGGATGGTCCAGTCCGCGGACTCGCCCGCGACCAGGGCCGCGCGGTCGGTCGCGTCCGGCGCGGTCTGCGCCGTCGAGCCGAACGCCTTGGCGATCGTCAGCGAGGTCGTGTCGTCCACGCCGGTGGTCGCCTCCGCGTCGTCGTTCGACGAGGTCGGGTCCGTCGTGCGCGTCGGGTCGACCGCGACGGCCGCGGCGTTCACGATCGACTGCGAGGCGGTGACGTCCGGGTGCACGGTCGCGGTGACGGTGATCGCGCCGGCGGTGGTGCCGTTCGCGAGGCCGTCGCGCGTGCACGTCACGGTGTCGTCGTCCGTGGCGCAGGTCCACGCGGGGTCGTCCGAGGTCGCACCCACGAGGGTCACCGTGTCGGGCAGCGTGTCCGTGACGGTCACCGTGCCCCGTGCATCCGAGACGCTCTGGGTCGTCGGGTCGGTGCGGTTCTCGACGGAGAGGTTCCACGAGATCGTCCGGCCGGCCTGCACCGTCTCGGAGGGACCGGTCTTCGTGATCGCGAGGTCGGCGATCGCGACCGGGGTCACGCTCGCGGTGTCGCTGTCGTTCCCGCTCTCCGGGTCGAAGGTCTGGCCCGTGCCCTGGTGGATCGTGGCGGTGTTGCGGACGGCGGTGAGCGGCGCGTCGGCCGGCAGCGTCAGCGCGACGTCGAGCTCGGGGAACGAGTCGCCCGCCGCGACGGTGGCGCCGTTGACGCAGGACCACGTGCCGTCGTCCGGCGTGCAGGTCCAGCCGCTGCCCGTGAAGGCCAGCGCCGAACCGGTGGCCAGGCCCGTCGGGGCGTCCACGACGGTCGTGCCGTGCGCGGCGTCGGGGCCCGTGTTGGTCACCCGGATGGTCCAGGCCTTCGCGGTGGTGGCACCGGCGACGACCTTCGACGTCGTGGCGGTCTTCGTCAGGGCGAGGTCGGCCGCCGCGATCCGTGCGGTCGCGGTGGCGTCGTCACCGCCGTTCGGGTACGAGACGAAGGAGCCCTTCGCCGAACCGGTACCGCCCGATGCGCTCGTCACCGTCGCCGTCACGTGGTTCGTGTGGGCGATCGAGGTACCGGCGCCGGGGTCCGTCGTCGCACCGGTGCCGGGGACGGCGCGGTAGTGCAGCACGAGGGACCGGTCGGCACCGAGCGCGCCGAGGTCCGCCCACGTGAGGGTCGTCCCGCCGCCGCTGCGCGTCGGGTCGGCCACGGCGGACGCGGCACCGCCGTCACGTGCGACCGTCGCGCTGCCGGACACGTACGACCAGTTCTCCGGCAGGACGTCCTGCACGCGCACCGACGCGGCAGCGCTCCCGGTGTTCGAGAACGTCACGCTGAAGTCCGAGGCAACGCCCACGTAGGAGAGCCCGCCGATCGTGTCGTTCGACTTCGTCACGGCCACGCGGGGGAACGACGGCGTGACGCTCGCGGTCGCCCGCGCTGCAGCGTAGTCCGCTCCGCCCGAGGCGAGGGAGTGGTAGACGCCGGTCGATGCCGTGTTCACCAGCGGGCTGCCGGAGAGGGTGGCGTCCTCGGCGAGCTTCGCCGCGTAGGTGTGGGTGACCGTCGCGCCGGCTCCGATGACCGCCGTCGGCCAGGTGATCCGCCCGCCGCCGCAGTCCGCGTCGGCGGCGATCTCCGCACCGTCGGCGGTGAGCGACGCGCGGTCGACCGTGATGCCGTCCGGCACGCAGTCGGTGACCGGGGTGCCGTAGGCCGGCGAGCCCGAGTTCGTCACGGTCACCCGGTAGGTGATCGTCTGGCCCGGCTCGACGTTCATCGTCGTGGACGTCTGCGAGCCCACCGTCGCGGTCTTCGCGATCGCGAGCGACGGCGCGACGACACTGCCGTTCGCAGCGTTCGACGTGACCGACGCGTCGGACGGCGCCGCGCCCTTGCTCGTGCGGTTCCACGCGAGGGTGGCGGTGTTCGCGAGCCCCGTGCCCGCGACCTGGTCGGTGCCGACCGTGACCGGGATCGACGTCGTGATCGTCACCGGGTGGTCGATGCCGGTCGGGATGTCCGACAGCCGGACCACGACGGAGGCACCGTCGACCGAGGGGGTCGCGGTCACGGCGTCGTCGGAGCTCGTCACGGTCGGCGTGCCGGTCGCGGCGGTGCCCGCGGGCAGGACGTCCGTGATCCGGGCGTCGTAGAGCGCGACGTTCGCCGGGATGGTGGTCGTGATCGTGTAGGTCGCGCCGTCACCGGGGCGGACCTGCAGCGCAGCGGTGCCCGACGGATCCGTGCTGGCGGTTCCGGTCGACGCCCCCGTCCCGGGGTTCCACGTCGGTGCCGTCAGCCGCTTGGTGACGGAGGGACCGGTGACGGTGACGTCGTCCGTGTCGCTCGCGAGCTGCACGTACGAGCTGTTCGCCGTCGCGTAGTCGGTCGTCAGGCTCGACGCCAGCACGCGCGCGGTGTTCCGGTAGGTCTGGCCGGCGGGAGCGTCCTGCTTGACCGTCGCGACGACCGTGATGGTGGCGGACGCTCCGGCGGCGAGGACGCCGTCGCTCGTCGCGTTCCACACGTGCAGCGTGGTGCCGGTCGGGCAGCTGCCGAACGCTGCGCGCTGCGCGGAGGTCGGGGTGGTCTCGGCCGCCGAGCTCGACGTGAGGGTCAACGCGTCCGGGAAGCAGTCGCCGACGAGGGTGGACCGTGCGTCCGCGCTCGTGGCCGTGTTCGTCGTCCTCAGGGTCCACGTGACGGTGTCGCCACCGGCGACCGTGCGGCCACCGAGGTCGTCGGACTTGTCGATCGCGACGGCCGGGGCCTGCACGGTCACCGTCTTCGACGCGGTCGCGGTGTACGCCGTGACGCCGGAGGGCTTCGAGGTGAAGGTGGCCGTGTTCTTCGGTGCCGCGGTCGTGAAGCCCGTGCCGTCCGACGCCGGGTACGTCCCGACGCCCGCGGTCGCGCGGAGCCCGGTGACGACGACCTCGAACTTCACCGGCGCACCGGTCGTGTTGTCGAACGTCGCCGGGAAGAGGACGGCGCCGGCGCCGTTGGCGTTGCCGGTCCCGGTGAGCGTGAACGTCTGCCCGCCGTACGTCCCGGTGACGTCGGTGCCCTGCGCACTCGCCGGCACCGTGATGGTCGTCGCGTCCGGGAAGGTGAGGGTCCACGAGGTGGCAGCCGTCCGGCCGACGCCCGTCGGCAGCGGGTCGGTCAGGGTCGCGTTCGCCGCGCTCGTGCGGTCAGCGATCGTCGCCGAGTACTTGTACCCGAGCGTCTGACCGGGGGCGGCCGCGTCACCGGACAGGTTCGTCAGCGTCGAGTCGGCGACCGCTGCCCCGGACTTCGCGACCGTGACACCGGGGATCGCGACCGAGCGGTTCGCGTCGGCCTGCGGTGCGGTGCCCTGACCGGCCGCGGGGGTGGAGGACGCGGTGGCGTTGGTCCCGCGCTTCGGGATCCACGTGGTCGTGGCACCGGAGTCCGTCGCGGTCGTGAAGGAGACGACGGAGGAGTAGTTGGGGAACGTGGTCCCGACGTAGCCCGGCGACGGGGTCTGGACGTCGTACGTCAGGCTCTTCGTCGTGCTCGCGGCGATCGACGGGATCGTCCAGGTGAGGTACTGCACACCCGTGAACTTGGTCGCCGCCCCGGTGGGCGCCGCACCGCAGGCGCCTTGGTCGGAGATGTTCGTGACCATCGCACAGGTCACCTTCGACGGAAGGGCGTCCCAGACGGTGACGCTGCCGATGGCCGACGTCGTCCCCGTGGCCGGGGTGTTGCCGACGTTCAGCCGGTAGCTGAGCACCTGGCCCTCGGTGGTGGTGGTGGGGTTGGACACCGTGGTGCTGTCCGCCTTGACGATGTCCTTCGCGAGCGTCGCGGTCGGGGTGCCGGCGACCGTGTAGCCGACCGAGGACCGCAGGCTCGTCACGGAGCCCTTCGTGTTCTGCTGCGCGAACTTCATGAGGTTGTCGACGAGGTCGACCTTCGTGCTGCTCGAGCCCTGCGTGCTGATGGTCGCCGCGACGTAGAGGACGAGGCGCACCGCCTGGCCGTCACCGTCGACGTAGGTGCCACTCGCGCCGGACATCGTGTGACCGACCGCGAACGACGCCGTGGTCGCGCTCGACGACTTCAGCGTGACGTCCGATGCGGGGACGGAGCTCTCCGACCCGTAGGTCCAGTCGGTGCCCTCCGTCCACGTCGCACCGGCCGCGGTGGTACCGACCGGGAGCATGTCCGTGATCGTCGCGTTGCGGCTCTGGACACCGGCCGGGAAGTCCACCTGCAGTCGGAAGCAGACGACGTCGCCGAGCTGGAACGGGGCGGTGGGGGTCGTCGTCTGGTACCCGGTGCGCGTCGTCGCGGTGCAGTCGGCGGAGTTCCGCACGCCGTCGCTCGAAGCGCGCGGCAGCACGGACTTCGCGATGCTCGGGGAGTTCGACACGATCGTCGCCGCGGAGTCGTCGACGACCGCCGTCGAGCCGGTGTCACCGTGGACACCGGTCGAGGTCCCCGCGATCCGGACCTTGTTCGTGAAGTCGTCGCCGGCGGCGGTCGGGCCGCCCGAGCCGGTGACCGAGTACTTGTCCCGCATGAGCGCCTTGTACGAGACCGTGACCGAACCGTCGGTGGGCAGGTCCGCGACGTGGAAGGTCATCGTGAACGTACCCGCCGCGGCGTCGTAGGCGACCTGGTCGACCGTCCCGTTCGTCATCGGCTGGTTCAGCGCGCTGACGGTGTTCGGATCGCAGTCCGCGGGGATGGTCCCGGTGGTCTTCGTCCCCGCGGGGAACGCCGGGCAGAGTCCGTCCGGGATCGTGTCGGTCAGCGTGATGCCGGCGGACGACTCGTACTCGCTCGTGCGGATCAGGAGCGAGTACGTGGCCTGCTGGCCCGCGGCGAAGACGTTCCCGTCGACGGGCGTGGTCACGGACTTCGCCACCGCGAGGTCCATCGCCTCGACGGTCATCGACGCCGTCGAGCTCTGCGCCGACGTCGCCGTTCCGTCGACCTTGCCGGTGTAGGTGCCGGCAGCGGTGACCGTGTTCGTCTGGCCGCGGCCGTTCGACGTCGTGTCCGAGGTGTTCTGCCTGGTCGACGCGCCGGTGTTGTTGTCGAGGTTCGCCGTGCTGGCCAGCGCGGCCGTGGTCGGAGCGGCGGGCGTCTGGCTGCCGGTGGCGAAGGTCATGGTGTTCTCGCGCAGCGGCACGGCGGCGAGGTACTGGATCGTCACGGGCGCGTTCGTCAGCTGGCCGAGGTTCCAGACCACCTTCGTGAACACGGCCGTCCCCTTGCCCGGGACGTTGTTCACGGTCGTGACGCTCTGGGGCGTGAGGCAGTTCGCCGGCGTCAGGGTCCCGGACGCCTTCGCCGCGGTCGCTGCCGTGAGGTCGGGCGCTCCCGCGTACTCCGGCCCGGAGGTCGTGTTGTCGACCGCGCCGCACTGCAGGAACTCGAGGCCCGCCGGCAGGTAGTCCGTGACGGTCACGCCGTTGCTCGGCGCGGTCGAGGTGTTCTGCACCGTCAGCGTGTAGACCGTCGGGTGGTCGTGGACGCCGCGGACCAGCTCGTTCTCCGGGCTGGCCTCGGCCTTCGTGACCTTGATCGCGGCGATCGCGGTCGTGGTCGACTTCGCCGTGGCGGCGTTCGTCGCGTTGGTCGCCGGGGCACCCGTCGTCGGGTCGAACGTCGGCACGTTCCGCGCGTTCCCGCTGCCGGCGACCTGGACCGTCCCGGCGAACGACGAACCCACCGGGTAGGTCGTCGTCGAGGGCTGGACCTGGAAGGTGATCGACTTCTCGTCACCCGCGACGAGGTCGGACACGTTCGAGAAGACCAGGAGCAGGCCGCCTGCCGTCGGGGTGCTCGTGGTCGGGTCCGGCAGCGCGACGCCCGATGCCTTCGCCGAACCGGCGACGTAGGTCACTCCGGCCGGCAGCAGGTAGGAGTACCCGAGGTTGTAGAGCGGTGTCCCGCCCGACGCCGGCGTGCTGTTCGTCGCCGTGAGCGTGACGTTCACCGGGTCCCCGCTCAGCGCCGTGGCCGGAGCCTTCGCGGTGACCGTCACGACCGAGTCCGCCGCCGCGGGCTGCGCGACCGCCAGGACCGCGAGGAGTCCGGCGAGGAGCGCCGTCACGACGAGCATCGCCAGGGCGCGCGGACGGGCGGGGAACAGGGCAGGACGCATCGGGTGTGCTCTCGGGTCGTCGTCGGGCGACGCCGAGCACAGCGCAGCGATGCGGCACCGTCCGGGCAGGGATCCCTGGGCGCGCGTGCGTGGGTGTTCGGGTCACCACGAGAGGCCGGGTCGGCCTCGCGACTCCACGGTATCGAGTCGCGGGAAACCGCAACAACACCCCGAGTGGGGTACATCGCGTCCCACCTTGTGGGGACAACTGCGCCGGTCCTCCCAGGAGGCCTCCGGCACGTCTACGCTGCCGCCATGGCGTCGTACACCGTACGTCCTCTCGACGCGTCCACGTGGGACGCCTTCGACGAGCTCTGCCGCACGAGCGACGGCTTCCCGAGCGGCTGCTTCTGCATCGGCTTCCACGACGAGGGGCCGACACGGGACGCCGCGTGCAACCGGGAGCGCAAGTACGCGCGCGTCCTCGCCGGCACCACGCACGCCGCGCTGGTCCTCGACGGGGATCGGTGCGTCGGCTGGTGCCAGTACGGGCCGGTCTCCGAGGTCGTCCGCATCAAGAACCGTCGCGTGTACGACCGGACGCACGTCGGTCCGGATCCCGCCTGGCGCATCGGCTGCACCTACGTCCGCGCCGGGTACCGCCGACAGGGGGTCGCCACCGAGGCGCTCGGCGGTGCGCTCGCGCTCATCGCCGCCGCCGGCGGCGGGACCGTCGAGGGCTACCCGGAACCCGCCGGGACGGTACCGGCCGGCTTCCTCTTCCACGGCGCGCTCTCGACGTTCGAGCGGTTCGGGTTCGCGCGCCAGCGCGCGATCGGCAAGCACCGCTGGGTCGTCGCCACGACGGTCGAACCGGCCTGACGATCGGGCCGGCCTGACGATCGGGCCGGGCCCGAGACGGCACTGGAGGCGCTGCGCACGTCGTGCGCAGCGCCTCCAGTCCGTCGTCGGCGTCGGACCTACTCGCCGTTGTCGCCGATCCTGTCGTCCAGGTCCTGCGCGGTCTTGTCGATCTGCTCGTCGAACTTGCCGCCCGTGACCTTCTTGATGCCGTCGGCGAGGCCGTGGATGATCTTGTCGGAGACGTCCTCCGCTTTGTCGCTCTGCAGCGCCTCCTCGATCTTGTCCTTGTTCTCGTCCACGAACGCCTTCGCCCGGTCGGTGACCTCCTCCGCCTTGGCGGAGACGTTCTTCTGGATGTCGTCGAAGCCGGCCATGCTGCCTCCCTACCGGCCGGAGGTGACCCGGCCGCTCGATGGCCGGTCGATCCGGCCGCTTGGCCCACATCGTGCTCCGATCCCCGCGATCTGTCCGCCGAACGCGAGCGAACTCCCGGGAAACGGAAAGCGGGGCCGGACCCGAAGGTCCGACCCCGCTGACGCGTGGTAACCGGAGTTACTTGACGATCTCCTCGACCGTACCGGCGCCGACCGTACGACCACCCTCACGGATGGCGAAACGGAGACCCGGCTCCATGGCGATCGGCTGGATCAGCTCGACGGCCATCGACACGGTGTCGCCGGGCATGACCATCTCGGTGCCCTCGGGCAGCGTGATGACGCCGGTGACGTCCGTGGTGCGGAAGTAGAACTGCGGACGGTAGTTCGCGTAGAACGGGTTGTGACGCCCGCCCTCTTCCTTGGTCAGGATGTAGGCGTTCGCCTTGAACTCGGTGTGCGGCGTGACCGAACCCGGCTTCACGACGACCTGGCCGCGCTCCACGTCCTCGCGCTTGAGGCCACGGATGAGCAGACCGGTGTTGTCACCAGCCTCGGCCTTGTCGAGCAGCTTGCGGAACATCTCGATGCCCGTGACCGTGGTCTTCTGCGTCGGGCGGATGCCGACGATCTCGACCTCGGAGTTGAGGTCGAGCGTGCCACGCTCGACACGACCGGTGACGACCGTGCCACGACCGGTGATCGTGAAGACGTCCTCGATCGGCATCAGGAACGGCTGGTCGGTGGCGCGCACCGGGTCCGGCACGTGCTCGTCGACCTGGGCCATGAGGTCCTGGACGGACTTGACCCACTTCTCGTCGCCCTCGAGCGCCTTGAGCGCCGAGACCTGCACGACGGGGGCGTCCTCGTCGAACTCCTGCGAGCCGAGGAGCTCACGGACCTCGAGCTCGACGAGCTCCAGGATCTCCTCGTCGTCCACCATGTCGGACTTGTTCAGCGCGACGACGATGTAGGGGACGCCGACCTGGCGGGCGAGCAGCACGTGCTCACGCGTCTGGGGCATCGGACCGTCGGTGGCGGCGACCACGAGGATCGCGCCGTCCATCTGCGCCGCACCCGTGATCATGTTCTTCACGTAGTCAGCGTGACCAGGAGCGTCGACGTGCGCGTAGTGGCGCTTCTCGGTCTGGTACTCGACGTGCGAGATGTTGATCGTGATGCCGCGCTCGCGCTCCTCGGGAGCGTTGTCGATCTGAGCGAAGTCACGGGCCTCGTTGAGGTCCGGGTACTGGTCGTGCAGAACCTTGGTGATCGCCGCCGTGAGCGTGGTCTTGCCGTGGTCGACGTGACCGATGGTTCCGATGTTGACGTGCGGCTTGGTCCGCTCGAACTTGGCCTTGGCCACTGTGGGTCCTCCTCAGGACTCGGAGAGCATGCCCCCGGTTCGTGAACCGTTGGCGTGCAGTGTGTGTCTTTACTGTACTTGGTGGCGAGGGGCCCGTCGCCGGGCACCCCCGCCTGTGGAGAGACGCTGGAGCGTCACTCCCCCGCGTTCTTCGCGATGATCTCCTCGGCGACCTTGGCCGGGACCTGGCTGTAGGTCTCGAAGGTCATCGAGTAGACCGCACGACCAGAGGTCTTCGACCGCAGGTCGCCGACGTAGCCGAACATCTCGGACAGCGGCACGCTCGCGCGGACCACCTTGACGCCCGAGGCGTCCTCCATCGAGGCGATCTGGCCACGACGGGAGTTCAGGTCACCGATGACGTCGCCCATGTACTCCTCCGGAGTACGGACCTCGACGGCCATGATCGGCTCGAGGATCGCCGGACCGGCCTTGCGGGCCGCTTCCTTGTAGGCGATCGAACCGGCGATCTTGAACGCCATCTCGGACGAGTCGACGTCGTGCGCCGCGCCGTCCTTGAGGATGGCCTTCACGCCGACGGTCGGGTACCCGGCCAGGATGCCGACCTGCATGGCGTCCTGGATACCGGCGTCGACCGACGGGATGTACTCACGCGGGACGCGACCACCGGTGACGGCGTTCTCGAACTCGTAGACCTTCTCGGCCGTGACTTCCATCGGCTCGAGGGCGATCTGCACCTTCGCGAACTGGCCGGAACCACCGGTCTGCTTCTTGTGCGTGTAGTCGTAGCGCTCGACGACCTTGGTCAGGGTCTCGCGGTAGGCCACCTGGGGCTTGCCGACCGACGCCTCGACCTTGAACTCGCGCTTCATGCGGTCGACGAGGATGTCGAGGTGGAGCTCGCCCATGCCCTTGATCGTCGTCTGACCGGTCTCGGCGTTGAGCTCGACGCGGAACGTCGGGTCCTCTTCGGCGAGCTTCTGGATGGCCGTGGAGAGCTTCTCCTGGTCGGCCTTCGTGTTCGGCTCGATGGCGACCTCGATGACCGGCTCCGGGAACGTCATCGACTCGAGGACGACCTGGTTGGTCGGGTCGCACAGGGTGTCACCGGTGGTGGTGTCCTTGAGACCGATGACCGCGTAGATGTGGCCGGCGGTCACGTTGTCGACCGGGTTCTCCTTGTTGGAGTGCATCTGGAAGATCTTCCCGATGCGCTCCTTCTTGCCCTTGGTCGAGTTGATGACCTGGGCACCCGACTCGATCGAGCCCGAGTAGACGCGGACGTAGGTGAGACGACCGAAGAAGGGGTGCACCGCGACCTTGAACGCGAGGGCCGAGAACGGCTCCGACGCGTCGGGCTTGCGGATGATCTCCTTCTCCTCGTCCTTGACGTCGTGGCCGATCATCGGCGGCACGTCGAGCGGGGACGGGAGGTAGTCGATGACGGCGTCGAGCATCGGCTGGACACCGCGGTTCTTGAAGGCCGAGCCGCACAGGACGGGGTAGACCTCGGACGCGATCGTGAGCTTGCGGATCGCAGCCTTGATCTCGTCCTTGGTGAGCTCCTCGCCGCCGAAGTACTTCTCGAGCAGGGCGTCGTCGGTCTCGGCGACGCGCTCGATCAGCTTGGCGCGGTACTCGTCCGCACGGTCCTTGAGGTCCGCGGGGATCTCCTGGACCTCGTACTGGGCGCCCATGGTGACGTCACCCTTGGAGTCGCCCGGCCAGACCTTGGCGTGCATCTCGATGAGGTCGACGATCCCGACGAAGTCGTTCTCGGCGCCGATCGGGAGCTGGAGCACGAGGGGCTCCGCGCCGAGGCGGTTGATGATGGTGTCGACCGTGAAGTAGAAGTCGGCGCCCAGCTTGTCCATCTTGTTGACGAAGCAGATGCGCGGGACGTCGTACTTGTCGGCCTGACGCCAGACGGTCTCGGACTGGGGCTCGACGCCCTCCTTGCCGTCGAAGACGGCGACCGCACCGTCGAGCACGCGGAGCGAACGCTCCACCTCGACCGTGAAGTCCACGTGACCGGGGGTGTCGATGATGTTGATCTGGTTGTTGTCCCAGAAGCAGGTCGTCGCGGCCGACGTGATCGTGATGCCGCGCTCCTGCTCCTGCGCCATCCAGTCCATCGTGGCAGCGCCGTCGTGGACCTCACCGATCTTGTGCGTGATGCCCGTGTAGAACAGGATGCGCTCGGTCGTCGTGGTCTTGCCGGCATCGATGTGCGCCATGATGCCGATGTTGCGGACCTTGTTCAGGTCGGTGAGCACGTCCTGTGCCACAGGGTTCCTCCGGAAGAGTTGTAGGAGAGGTTGGCGTCCGTGCGGGCGCCGGGGTTCATGACCACCGGCGCCCGGACGGTGCCGGGACTACCAGCGGTAGTGGGCGAAGGCCTTGTTCGACTCGGCCATCTTGTGCGTGTCCTCACGGCGCTTGACCGCGGCACCGAGACCGTTCGACGCGTCGAGGATCTCGTTCATGAGACGCTCGGTCATCGTCTTCTCGCGACGGGCCTTGGCGTACGAGGTCAGCCAGCGGAGCGCGAGGGTGTTCGCGCGGTGCGGCTTGACCTCGACCGGGACCTGGTAGGTCGAGCCACCGACGCGGCGGCTGCGGACCTCGAGGGTGGGACGGACGTTGTCGAGCGCCTTCTTGAGCGTCGCGACGGCGTCCTGCTGGTTCTTGGCGGAAACGCCTTCGAGGGCACCGTAGACGATGCGCTCGGCGAGGCCCTTCTTGCCGTCGAGCAGGATCTTGTTCACGAGCTGCGAGACGATCGGTGCGCCGTAGACCGGGTCTGCGACGACGGGACGCTTGGGGGCGGGACCCTTACGAGGCATTGGCTCAACCCTTCTTCGCGCCGTAGCGGCTACGTGCCTGCTTACGGTTCTTCACGGCCTGCGTGTCGAGCGCACCGCGGATGATCTTGTAGCGGACACCGGGGAGGTCCTTCACACGACCGCCGCGCACGAGCACCATCGAGTGCTCCTGGAGGTTGTGGCCCTCACCGGGGATGTAGGCCGTGACCTCGGTGCCGTTCGAGAGCTTGACACGAGCGACCTTGCGCAGTGCCGAGTTCGGCTTCTTCGGGGTGGTGGTGTAGACGCGGGTGCACACACCACGCTGCTGGGGGTTCGCCTTCAGGGCGGGCGCCTTGGTCTTGGTGACCTTCGGCGTACGACCCTTGCGAACCAGCTGCTGAATAGTAGGCAACTGTTCTCCTGGTTCTTCGCTCGTGTTCTCCGGCCGGCGCGGTCCGCCGACTTCCTCGTCCCACGCTGATCACCGCCTGACGGCGGATGACGAGTGGGGGACGGAGTGTTCCGGCCGACCGTTGGTCGGACCGGACTTTTCGGGCACGCCCGAAGGCGCACACCCGGAAGAGATTACCCGCGTAACCCGGCGAAATCAATCCGGGCGCGTCGCCCTGGAGGCGCGTGACGAGTGCCCTGGGCGAACAGGCGTCGCGTGGGTGGTCACGCGGGGCGCGGGGCGCTCCGCCCGGCCGGGCGCGGTGGACCGGACACACGGCCGCCGGACGGACGCGGTGGACCGGACCCACGGCCGCTGGACGGACGTGGCGGGCCGGCACCGCGCCTCCTGGACGCACCGGGCGCCGTCGTGCGCGGCGTCAGGAGCCCGTGTCGGACGAGCCATTGCCCACCGCCGAGCGGAACGTCGCCCCCGCGTCCGTGAACCCCGTGACGTACCCGCTGGCGTTGACGTTCATCGGCCCGGCGGACGCCGTGCCCACCCCACCCGCGCCGGAGATGTCCGCCGTGAACGTGGCACGGCCGAAGGACGTCGTCGTGACGAGCCACCCGTTCGACACCCAGCCGCCGATCGACACGGTGGGGCGGGTGTCCAGCGTCCACTTCTGGTTCGTGTACGTGTAGGCGGCGTCCTGCCCGTAGGCGTAGAAGCTGCACCCGGCCGGTGCCGCCTCGGTCGAGGCGATGCAGCCGTCGACCCACGCGTCCACCGCCGCCTGGGCGGACCGCTTGCCCGCTGCGGTGAGCTCCGTCGTCATCGAGACGGGGCTCGAGGCGGTGCCCCCGAACCCGGTGACCGTCGCCGTCGCGGCCTTGGCGGAGTACCACTCGCCACCGTCCACCGCGACGTCGTACGTGCCGGGGAGGGCCGTGAGCGTCGCCGTGCCGTCCTTCGACGTGACCACGGACTGCCCGGCCACCGACACCTTCGTGCCCGTGGGGCCGCGCAGGCTGACGTCCACCGCACCGAGCCGCGGTGCCTCGAGCTGCCAGACCGGGAACACGCCCCAGTCGGTGCCCGTCTTGTCGAGGGTGAAGGTGGACGAGACGTCGCGCCCCGCCTGCCGCAGGTACGCCGTCACCGTGGCGGTGTCGCCGTCCGCACGCGTGGCGGCGATCCGGTACCCCGTGACGCGGCCCTTCGCCTTCGCGTAGGCGGCCTTGGTGAGGAGCAGGTCGCGTTCGTCGTGCTCGATGCCCGCCACGTCGAGCGCGGCGCCCACCCGACCCGCCGTGAGGTCGTCGAGGAAGGCACGGACCGGCCGGTCGGCGGCGTGCGTCGACGTGCCGACCGCGTAGCCGACCACGCCCGCGACCAGGAGCAGCACGACGGCCGCGCCACCCGCGACGATGCTGACGAGCCGACCGCGACCGAGTCGACGACGGGGCCGGGGCTGCGCTCCGGACGCCCCCGCCGGTGGTGCGTCCCGCGTGCCGCGGATCGAGTCCACGGCCGGGACGGATCCCCATCCGTCGGCCTGGTGCTGGTCGGTCATCGGTCCCCCGTCGTCCTGTGGTGCTGCAGGAAGACTACCGGCGGGCACCGTCATCGCCGGGCTCCGGGCGCACCCCCGACGCGCGCGACTGGTGCCGTGCCGCGGCGATCCCGCCGACGACGCACAGGAGTGCCACGACCACCGAACCGACGACGAACGGGCCGAGTGCGTAGCCGGCCGGGAACACGAGCAGCTCGGTGAGGTCGCTCCGGACCAAGCTGTAGCCGACCGCCCCGACGCCGAGCATCACCAGGTAGCAGGTCGCCGCGGCGACGAGGCCGGTGACGCCGGGGTTGCCCTCGCGGGAGCCGACCGCGGTCGCGAGGAACACCACCACGGCACCGCCGAGCACCATCGCGGGGCCGAGGTACGGGGTGGCGTCGGGCTGGGAGATGACCTCGACGTCGGCGAGGAGGGCCTCGAAGCCGGTCACCGCGATGACGAGCGCGATGAACAGGATCGACGTCATCGTCGCGATCAACCACCGGGACATGCGGTGATCGTATCGCTGGCGGGGCTCAGGCGGGGGTGGCGTCTGCGCGCTGCGGCTCGTTCGCGTGCGTCTGCTGGTCGGCGTGGGTCGGGTCGGCGTGGGTCGGGTCGACGTGGGTCGGGTCGACGTGGGTCGCCTGGTCGGTGTGCTCCTGCGCTGCGAGCTCCTGCTGGTCGGCGTGCTCCTGCGCTGCGGCGACGAGCGCGAGGGCGATCGTGGCCGTGATGACCGGGATGGACTCGGTCATCGGCGCGGCTGCGGTCGGGGCGTCGGTCGTGCTGGTCGCGTCGGGCGTGCTTGTCGCGTGCGTCGCGTCGGTCGCGTCGGTCGCATGCGTCGCGTCGGTCGCGTGCGTCCCGTCGCCGTCGGCGTCCGGGCCCTGGAGGCGCGGCGCGGGTGCCACGGCGAGCGTCGCCTCCGCCCTGTGGTCGCGCAGCGCGGGTCCGACGATCGGCAGGACCGCCGTGGTCGCCGGCGGCTCGGCGTGGAGCACCGGCGTCTCGGTCGACGGGGCACCCCGCTTCGCCGCACGACGGGCCTTCGCCATCTTGACGAGCACGACGACCGCGACGATCGCCCAGATGCCGTTCACGATCGTCGACGGGACGGCGTGGTGCGCCGCGACGTTGATCGCCACGGCGAGCCCGCCCACGAGGTTGAACAGCTGGTACACCGGGCCGTTCGGGAGCTTGCCCATCGAGAAGAGCAGGTAACCAGCAAGGACGGTTACCGCTCCGAACCAACCGAGGAACTCCACGATTCCAGCCAACACGCGCGACTCCGGGCACGACGAGGAACGGCCGTTTCGAGCGACCGTTCGAGAGAGGGACGAGCAGCCGCGAGCGCGGGCTCAGGAGCATCGTAAGCACAGCGGGAGGCCGTGCGGAAGAGGGTGCGGCGTGGCGCGTCGGACCCCAGTTGGTGGGGGGTCGGATCAGCCGTTCGTGGCGGGGTCCGCGAGCACGTAGACGTACCCGGAGAGCGACCACGACTGGTCGGCCATCGGGTCGCCGCCCGAGTCGGAACTCGTCGCCGCGACCCCGTTCACGAGGAACAGCCGCTGACCGTTCTGCACGTTCTTCGTGAAGGCGAGTGCCTGGTCGTACGACCCCTTGACGGCCGCCGTCACGGGCACGACCACGAAGTTCGCGCTCGTGATCTGGGCGTCGCTGTGCGGGGCCGGCGCCTCGGGCGTCGCTGCGGCTGTCGGCGCTGCCGACGCGGACGCCGTCGACGACGGTGACGCACTCGCGGACGGGGCCGGTTCCGCCGCGGCCACTGGTGCGTACGCCTTCGGGTCGCCGATGGTGATCGACGTGACCGTGACGCCACTGGCAGCGCCGGCGCCGTTCAGCTGGTTCAGCAGCGAGGCGGTGTCGGTCGAGGACGGGACCGAGGCCCGCAGGGCAGCCAGCTCGGCCTTCGTCGCGTCGAGCGACGTGTACGCCTCCTCGAGGCGGTGGAGTTCGGCGCGGTTCCGGGCGTTCGTCGCATCGATGTCGGCCTGCTGGGCGCTGTTGTCGGACGCCTGTGCGAGCTGCGGCTGTGCGCCGAGGAACCACCCGCCCGCGAGGACGGCCAGCGTCGCGGCCAACGCGATGATGAGGGAGAGACGGTTCTTGTTCACTTCGATCCGTCCTTCGTGTACTTGCCGTCGAACGCCTTCGCGCCGAGGTGCGCCTGGATGGTCGCCGAGTACTGCCCTGTGTCCTCCTCGAGCGCGACCGACGTGATCGTCGAGTCGACGTAGCCACGGAGCTGCGAGAGGCGTGCGGTCCAGTCCGGGACCGAGGGGATGCTCGGGCTCTGGATCGTCAGCTGCATCGTCGCTGCGCGTGACCCCTGCAACGGGACGGTCGACTGCGCGAAGGACTCCGTGGAGTCCGCCGAGTCGATCGTCATCGCGGTGATGGAGACGCCGGCGGGGAGCACCGACTTCAGCTGCGCGAGTGTCGAACTCCAGTCGATCTCGGTGGAGCCACCGACGGACTGGGCGGCTTCGAGCAGGGCCGTGTCGTTCTCGGCCGAACGGACCTCCGAGTAGCGCTGCTGCTGCTGCAGGAGCGAGGTGGTCTCGTTCTGCGCGGACAGGTACGACTGCGCCGTGTCGAGCTGGTGTACGTACGCGCCGCCGGAGCCCAGGGCCGCGACCGCGGCGGCGACGATCACACCGAGCCAGGCGCGCCGCGCGATGGCCCGTTCGCGGCGCTCCGTGTGGACCTCGGGCGGGAGGAGGTCGACTCGCGGCTCACGCCCCGCGATCGAGGTGGACGCCGTCGTGCGCGGGCCGCGCGGAGCGCGGCCCCGTCCGGGTCCGGTGGTGTCCTCGGGCACTGCGGCCCGGATGTCGGTGGCGGTCATGCTGCTCGACTCCCCACTGCCAGCCCGTAGGCGACGGCGATCGCGTCCTCGTGGTCCGTCACGTCCTGCACCGGGATCGACCGTGCGAGGTCGACCCCCGCGAAGGCCGAGCCGCGCTGCACCGGGAGGTGGGTGTGCGCGGCGAGCGCCTCCGGCAGGCCGACGAGGCGAGCGCCACCGCCCACGAGGACGATGCGCTCGACGTGGTCGCCCGGGCGCGTGTTGACGAAGTAGCTGATCGTGTTCCGGAGGCTCGCGATGAGCTCCGTGACGGCGTCGGCGATGACCGACACGGCGCGCGCGTCGTCCGGCGTGCGAGCGCCCGTACCGATGCCGAGGTGCCGCTTCACGACCTCGGCCTGTCCGAACTCGATGTCGAGCGCTGCCGCGAGCGTCTTGGTGACGTCGTTCCCGCCCGTCGGGATGATGCGGACGAACTGGGGGACGCCGTCGCTCACGAGGACGACGGTCGTCGTGTCGGCGCCGAGCTGGACCAGCGCCGTGGTGCCGTGCAGCCCCGGCCGGCCGACGAGGACGCGGGTCAGGGCGAATGGGATGAGGTCGACGCCGACCGGGTTGAGGCCAGCGAGCTGCGCGGCCTTGACGTTCGCGAGCACCGCGTCCTTGATCGCCGCGACGAGCAGGCCGTGCACGACGGGTCCGTTGTCACTCATCGCCTCGGCGGTCGGGTAGAAGTCGAGGATCGCGTCGCCGACGGGAACGGGGAGCATGTCCTGCACCTGGAACGGCAGGCTCTCGCGGATCTGCGCCAACGGTGCGGCCGGCACGGTCAGGTCGCGGGAGAGCACGCGTTGGTTGCCCATGCCGAGCACGACGTCCTTCGAGCGGAACCGGCCGATGGACCACAGGGAACGCAGCGCCGACGCGACCGTGTTGGGCTCGAGCACCTCGCCACGGCTGACGGCGTCCGGCGGGGTCGGGACCTCGGCGAACCGCAGGACGGTCGGGCGTGCGCGGTCGGCGTTCGCGACCTCGACCGCGCGGATCGAGGATCCCGCGATGTCGATGCCCACGATGCTCTTGCCCATGTTGCTGCTTTCGTCGAGAAGTGGTCGGTGGAGGAGGCGTCAGGCGAGTCCGAGGACCCCGAGGTAGGCGGTCCAGAGAGCGTGTCCGAAGACGATGCCGATCCACGCGCCGATCAGCATCGACGGCCCGAACGGCACGCCACCGCGCCATCGCGCACGTCGTGTGGTGACCAGCGCGATCGCGACGGTACCTCCGACCACGAAGGCGCCGAAAGCACCCACTGCGAGGGGTCCCCATCCGAGGTACGCGAGGACGAGCCCGAGGACGACGGCGAGTTTCACGTCGCCGAGCCCCATCCCGCCCGGGACCGCGACGGCCAGCGCGAGGTAGGCGCCGCCCAGGACCACCGCCCCGATCCCGGCCCGGCCGAGGGCCGCGAAGTCTCCGCTCAGCACCGAGACGACGACCAGGAGGACGACGAGGACCACGGCGGACGGGTAGACGATCGCGTTCGGCAGGGTGTGCGTCTCGAGGTCGATCAGCGCGAGGGCGACGGAGACCGCCATGAGGTAGAGCAGGGCCGCGAGGAGGACCGCCTGGGCTGCAGGGACACGGACGGGTCCGATCACCACGGGTCCGGAGACCGCGACGGCCGCGACCGCGACGAACAGCAGTGCGGTCGACAGCTCGACGATCGGGTACCGAGGCGAGATCGGCTCCGCGCAGTCCCGGCACCGTCCGCGCAGGAGCACCCAGGAGAGCACTGGCACGTTGTCCCGACGCCGGATGGCGTGTCCGCACCCGGGGCAGGAGCTCGGCGGCGACACCACCGAGAGGCCGGCGGGGACGCGGTGCACGACGACGTTCAGGAAGGAGCCGACGAGCAGGCCGAGCACGCCGGCGAGGACGACGACGATCGGCAGGACCTCGCCCACGCCGATCACCTGCACGCCCCCGTGCTGGTCGTCGCGCACGAGCCGTCCGCCTTGAAGGCCGCCTGCACCTCCACCTGCGTGGTCACGCCGTAGGAGGTCGACACGGGTTGGAGGAACTTCGGCGGCGCGGTGGTCAGCAGGCGCTGGTCGTAGACGTAGTTCTTCGAGAACCCCGTGCTGCCCGTGGTCGCGACGGGTCCACGCCAGTTCTGCGCGATGGAGCCGATGACCTTGAGCACACCCAGCTTCGACCCGATGTCGTAGTTCTGGTTCCAGAACGTCCCCGCGTTGCTCGCGATCGCCGCGCTGATCGTCAGGGACTCGCCGCCGGTCCGGTTGAGGAGTCGGACGCCGCTCTGGTTGCAGCGTGTGGTGTCGGTGACGTTGCCGACGCCCCACTGGTAGACGGTCGGGTAGGAGGTGCAGCGTGCGGGGTTGTAGACCTCGACGGCGTTCTGCCCGACCAGTCCGAGGATGTCGTTCGTCGCGCTGACGTAGGTGATGTCGTCCGTCACCCAGATCGTGCCGGACGACGCGATGGTCATGGCACCGGCGAACGCGCCGCTGACGAACACGTCCCCCGCCGAGCAGCTGTACGTGTCCGACGCCGACCCGGTCTGTGCGTACGAACCCGACGTGCCGCCGTTGATCCACTCGCCGGCGGCCGGGAAGCCCTGCCCGTTGCTGAAGGGCTGGTTCGTCGTGGTCGTCGTGGTCCCGTTCGATCGCACGGTGACCGTCGTCGTGCAGTACGTGTTCGTGTACTTCGAGGGGAACGTGTTCGCCGCCCAGGAGTTGGCGTTGTTCGAGGCGGTCGGCACATCCTGGACGTACATGAGGTTCGCCGGGAGGGTCGTGATGGTGGCACCGGCAGCGCTCTGCAGGTCCGAGATGGTCCCGCACAGTGCGGCGGACTTCGCGAGGTCGGCTCCCGCCTTGACCTCACCGGTCGACGCGACCACCTGGATCTGCGTCGCCTTGGACCACGGTGACCAGACGGTCATCTTGCCGTTGCCGAGGAACGACACCCGCGTCGGCCCGGTGTAGAGGCAGCCGGGACGAGGGACCGTGGTCGGGGTGTCCGTGCGGGTCTCCTGCGACATGTTCGAGTTCAGCGCGGGGAGCCCGAGGTAGGGCACCGCGGTCGCGGCGCCGCCGTTGAACACGCCGCTGCACGTCCCGCTGGACGGGCGGACGCTCGTGTCGTGCTGCTCGACGGTGCCGTTGAACACCGTCGAGCAGGCCGCGGTGAACACGTCGTTCGTCCGGATGGGACCGTTCAGGACGTCGGTCCCGGCGAACTGCACCGCCTGGCACTTCGTCCCGCTCTGCCACTGGTACATGGTGGTGCAGGAGCTGCCGGAGATCGCCGGGTTCGACGATTCGTAGTTCGTGAAGTAGAGGTAGTTGATGAAGCCGTCGCCCTTGAGGTTGGCGACCAGGGACCGCACGCTGCCGCCCGACTTGCCGGTCACGCGGACCTTCAGGACGCCCTTCGAGGAGTAGTTCGAGTTGTCGACCTCGTACCGGTACCACTGGTCCGTCGACCCGACGACCCCGGCCCACTTCGAGAAGGCGTCGTTGCCGTTCTGTCCGCTGAAGGTCGATCCGCTGTCCTTGCTGAACTGCGCGGCTGCGTTGCCGTAGAGGGCGTACCCGTTGTCGTTCGAGAGCTTCGACTGGTAGTCGGCGAGCCCCGCGTACGCGGCGGCGATCGCGTTCTGGAAGTTGCGGTCGGTCGCCGACTTCACGGCGCCGGACGTCGACACGGCGATCATGGTCGCGACGAGCAGCATCATGACGGTGCCGAAGATGAGCACGTTGGCGAGGATCATGCCCCGCTCGTCGCGCTGGGCCCGGTCCAGGAGTGCGTGGATCCGCCTCACGGGGTCCCTCCGGTGTTCGTCCCGTAGACCACGTTGAAGAGGTACAGGGTGTTCTGGATGTGGGTGTTCCCGGACAGGCCGGCCGTCGACGAGCCGAGCTCGAGGTTCACGCGCACGGCACGGACGTTCCCGAGCTGCGTCGCGGCGAGCGTGCCGTCCGACTGCGTCGGGACGGTGGTGCCGTTGGCCCCGAGGTACTCGAACAGCGGGTCGCCGTCGACCGTGGGGGACGCGACGGGTCCACCCACGACGACGCTGCGCGTCGGGGTCTGCGTGGTCGCGGGGAACGTCCAGAAGCCGTTGTTGGCGGTGCCGTCCCACTGGTCCAGGACGATCCGCTTCGCAGCGTTGACCGAGTACCGGATCTGGACGGGCTTGTCGGTGCTGTTGCCGTCCAGGTTGATGTAGGCGTAGAAGGTCGTCCGCGTCGGCGCGGCTTCCGTCAGCGCCGCGGCGTAGCTGCCGTCCGCCTTCGGCAACAGGCTCGCCGCGTGGACGTACCGGGTCAGCGAGTTCATCACGATCGACGCCGACCGTGCGTTCTGGTCGGACGTCGTGTTCGTCGAACCGGCCCGGAGCGTGGCGGTGAAGAAGCCGCCGACGGCGACGAGGATGACCATCGCCACGCTCACCGCGACCAGCAGCTCGGAGAGCGTGACGCCCGACTGGTCGGCGTGCAGCCGACGGAGGGCCCCGGTCACGACGTCTGCCCTCGTGGGTCGAGCGTGAGCGTGTTGTCGTAGCTGATGACCACGAGCGCGCTCTTCTGGTTCACGCGGCCGCTCGTGACCGCGTTCACGTTCGAGGCGTTCGAGGCGATCTCGTTCTTGGTCGTCGCGCCGAAGGACGTCCCCGAGTAGAGGGTCCAGGTCCCGAAGGGCAGGGCGATCGTCGCCGTGTCCGCTGACGAGAGCGGGAACTTCATCGTCATGCCGGCGGAGCACCCCGGGTCACCGGCAGCGGGGTTCGAGGACGACACCGCGGTCACGTAGCGGCTCTTGACCCCCTTCACCGTCGCGACGCCCATCATCACGGACGCCGAGGACGGCACCCCCGGTGACGTCTCGATCGTCCCCGGTGCCGAGCCGACTGCCCCAGAGGGATTCGGTGTCGACCATGCCGACGGGTTCGGGCTGAGACAGCTCGAGGACGACGCCGAACTGTTCGAGTACGGACCCGCGTAGACGGTGTAGCCCGAGGTGAACGGGAACACCGGCAGGCTCGGCGTCGAGGCGGACGTGACGGCGAGCGACGTGCTGGTGACGTCCCACGGCTTGACCGTGTCGAGGCCGCCGACCGTCGAGGAGAGCACCGTCACCATGTTCGTGGGGAGCGTCGCGTTGTAGCCCTTCGCGTACTGCAGCGTCAGCTGGCTCGCGCGGTCGTACACGAACGGTACCGGTGAGCTCGCACCGGCGGAGACGGTGATCGGCGACTGGGAGGACGGCTGCGCCTGGTTCGTGTCGATGCCACCGGTGGTGTTCGCGGTGACCGTGTAGTCGCCGGGCGCCACGTTGACCGCGTAGGAGCAGCCCTGTGCGTCGGTCGGCTGGACCGCTGTGGTGAGCGCGGAGCCACCGCCGCCGGAGACCGGCGTGACCGTGATGCCGACGCCCGCGTACGGGGCGCCGGCCGCCGTCGCGACCGAGATGATCAGCGTGCCGTACCCGGGGTCGGTCACGGCGTCGCTCGGCGCGATGGCGGAGGTCACCGAGGTGGAACTCGTCCCGCCGCTGCGCGGGCTGGGCCAGCTCACGATTTCGACGATGCTCTTGTATGCGAGCTTGCCGGTCGACGACCCGCACGCGCCGGTCGCACCGTCGCTCTGCACCCAAGAGACTGCTCGGTCGATCTTGTACTCGACGTTGCCGACCGTCTTCGTGTTGTCGGCCCCCGCC
The DNA here is from genome assembly GCF_025407985.1 of Curtobacterium sp. C2H10. Classification (NCBI taxonomy): domain Bacteria; kingdom Bacillati; phylum Actinomycetota; class Actinomycetes; order Micrococcales; family Microbacteriaceae; genus Curtobacterium; species Curtobacterium sp. C2H10. The sequence continues at coordinate 59,226 of NZ_JABXGF010000013.1, forward strand.
TTGCTGATCACCTTGAAGATCCCGGCGGTCGACGCCGCGGCGGTCTGCCGGAGCGTGTCGATGTCCTGCGAGGCCAGCGCCACCGCGGTCTCACGGCCGCGGGTCGTCTGGGTGAGCTGCAGGGTGTTCGCGATGCCGTAGGCGATGCCCACCGACATCACCGCGAACACCATCATCGCGACCATGACCTCGATGATCGAGAAGCCGGCCTCGGCGTCGCGCTCGTCGCGCGGGCTGAGGGCGTTCCGCAGTCGTTGGATCATGGTCACCTCCTGGTCGGTGTTCGGGTGAGCGAAAGGGCGGTCCGTCCGACGACGGACCGCCCTTCACGCGATCAACTGGATCAGCAGGACCCGGTGGCTGCAGACGTCTTGTCCGTGATGTTGAACGGGTTCTTCGTCGCGCCGGTGCCGTTGATGCAGAAGCCGGCGGTCGTTCCCGAGCCGGTGGTCTTGTAGACCATGGTGTTGTCCGTGCTCTGCGTCCAGCCGTACTGGCCGAGCGTCGACGAGTTGAAGTCGGTCGCGGCCGGCAGCGCGCCGTTCTTGTCGGTCTGGTACGCGATCACCGCGGTCTTCGCGTTGGCGAGGTCCGACTTCACGGAGGCGTCCTTCGCGTTGTTCTGCACGTTGAGGTACACCGGGATGGCGATCGCGGCGAGGATGCCGATGATGATCACGACGACGAGGAGCTCGATGAGCGTGAAGCCCTTCTCGTCCTCTTCGAGGAGTCCCTTGCGGCGAGCCTCGAGCTTGCCCATGAGAGCGAAGTACATGGTGTTTCCATTCTTTCGGGAATGCGATGGGAAGATTGTTCGGGGCGTGCTCGCCGCCGCTGACAAGAGTATTCAGGGCCAATTCCGGGCGGAATCCCGAGAACGGGGGGCAAGTGGGGAACGAAATACCCCCACTCCCGGGGGCAGTGGGGGTACTTCCTCCCCCGCACGAGGGGTAGCGAAAAGCCGCTCCTACTTGACGAGCGACGTGATCTGGAAGATCGGCAGGTAGAGCGCCACGATCATCCCGCCGACCACCACACCCAGGAACGCGATGAGCAACGGCTCGATGAGGGCGGTCAGGGATTCTGTGGTCGCCTCGACCTCGGCATCGTAGAAGATCGCGATCTTCTCGAGCATGACCTCGAGCGAACCCGCGTCCTCACCGACCGCCATCATCTGCGAGACCATGCTCGGGAATACTTTCTCGTTTGCCAGCGGTGCGGAAATCGATTCACCTTTCCGAACGCTTTCCGCAACCCGTTCGAGTGCTTTCTGCACGACGAAGTTGTTCGAGACTTCACCGACGATCTGCAATGCCTGCAGAATGGGGACGCCGGCCCCGATCATGTTCGAGAAATTGCGTGCGAACCGCGCGATGACGATCTTCTTCGTCAGCGGGCCGAACACCGGCAGACGCATCATCAGTGGGTCACGGACGGCGCGGAAGCGATCGGTGTTCTTGTTGGCGCGGAACCAGAGCCACCCGACGACGACCGCGACGGCCAGCACGGGTCCGAGCCACCGCATCGCGTGGGACATCGTCACGAGGATCTGTGTCGGCACCGGCAGCTGCCCGCCGAGGCTCGAGAACATGTCCTGGAAGATCGGCACGATGAAGATGAGCATGATGACGACCGCGAGCAGCGACATCACCAGCACGACCACCGGGTAGGTCATCGCCGACTTGATCGTCGAGCGGAGCTTGTGCTCCTTCTCGAAGTTCGTCGCGATGGAGTCCATCGCCTGGTCGAGGAAGCCGCCGGTCTCACCCGCCCGGATCATGTTGATCATGATCGGCGGGAAGTCGACCGGGTACTTCGCCACGGCGTCGGAGAAGGAGACACCGCGCTCGACGTCGTCCCGGACCTTGCCGAGGATCACCTTGAGCTTCTTGTTCTCCGTCTGGTCGGCGAGGATCGACAGCGCGCGGAGCAGGGAGAGCCCCGACGTCAGCATGGTCGACGCCTGACGCGACATGATCGCCAGGTCCTTGAGCCCCACACCCTTCTCGAACCCCGGGATCTTGATCTCGGTCTGCAGTCCGGTGCCGGGCTTCGCCTCGGTGATGGCGATCGGTGAGACGCCCATGCCCCGCAGACGCTGGACGACCGCTCCTTCGGAGGACGCGTCGAGCCGTCCCTTGACGAGCTTCCCGGCGCCGTCGCGCCCCCGGTAGTCGTAGGCGAGCGACATCAGTGGCCTCCTGAGTACTTGTCGCCGAAGTCGATCTCGGACGCGGCGATCGCGGCGGCCGAGGAGTCGGACGGGGACTCGACGCGCTGCACGAGGCGGTCGAAGCCCTCGTGGTCGTGCACCTTCTCCATCGCGGCAGCCCGCGTGACGGTGCCGACGTTGACGAGCTCGGCGAGGTCCTGGTCCATCGTGTGCATCCCCATGTCACGTCCGGCCTGCATGGCGGAGGTGATCTGGTACGTCTTGCCCTCGCGCACGAGGTTCCCGATGGCCGGGGTGGTCCTCATGATCTCGGTGGCGACGACCCGGCCGGCACCGTTGGCCTTCGGTACGAGCGTCTGGCAGACGACACCCTCGAGCGTCGAGGCGAGCTGCGTCCGGATCTGCCCCTGCTGGTGCGGCGGGAAGACGTCGATGACGCGGTCGATCGTGCCGGGAGCGCTCTGGGTGTGCAGGGTGGCGAACACGAGGTGGCCGGTCTCGGCCGCGGTGAGGGCGACGGAGATCGTCTCGAGGTCGCGGAGCTCGCCGATCAGGATGACGTCCGGATCCTGGCGCAGCACGTGCTTCAGGGCGGCGGCGAACGAGTGCGTGTCGGCCCCGACCTCGCGCTGGTTGATGATCGCCTTCTTGTGGTCGTGCATGAACTCGATCGGGTCCTCGACCGTCACGATGTGGTCGGCCCGGGTCTCGTTGACGAGGTCGATGAGCGCGGCGAGCGTGGTCGACTTGCCGGAACCGGTCGGCCCGGTCACGAGCACGAGTCCGCGCGGCAGCTTGGCGAACTCCCCCACGTGCTCGGGGATGCCGAGCTGCTTGAGGGTCTTGATCTTGGTCGGGATGATGCGGAAGGCCGCGCCCCAGTTCCCGCGCTGCTGGTAGTAGTTCACGCGGAAGCGGTACTCGGGCGACAGCGAGTACGCGAAGTCGAGTTCCTGCTCGTGGTCGAACTGCCCCGCCTGCTCCACCGAGAGCAGGGTCTTGAGGGCGGCGATCACCTTGTTCCGCGCCCACGGCCCACCGGGGACCGCCGGTCGCAGGGATCCGTCGACGCGCACGGTCGGCGCCGCGTCCGCGGTGAGGTGGAGGTCCGACGCACCCTGGTAGACGACCTGGGCGAGCGCGGTGATGAGGTCGGGGTCGGCGACCTCACGCGCGTGGCGGGTGAAGTTGATCTCGTCGTGGCCGGCGGGCGCGGGCACGTGGGTGGCCGCGACGTGGGCGACGGTCGGGAGGATCGTGGTCGGTTCCACAGGCACGACCGGCAGGTGCTGGGTCACCGCGTCGGCGTAGCCGTAGGACGCGGTCGACGGCGGGACGGCTGCGGACGGCGTCGCGGGGCGGGCGTGCGGCTGCGCGACCGGCACGGCGACGGGGTCGCCGGACGGCGCCGGCCAGGACCCGCTCGGGACGGACGCGGAG
>NZ_JABXGF010000140.1:0-274 GCF_025407985.1 Curtobacterium sp. C2H10
GTGGCAGCACCGAAGGTTGCGCCGTCGAGCGCCAGCGCGGTGCCGGTGCTGTCGAGGATCTGGACGCCAACGTTAGTTGCGCCGCCGGCTGCAGAGTTTTGCAGCGCCAGTACGGTGGTGTTGGTGCTATCGACCGCGGTGCCGGAGAAGGCCACGGAGGCTTTAGTCGCAACGTTCGTATCGCAGTCGTCCAGCTGGATGTTGAAACCAACGGCGGAGCTGGTGCTGCCCGCGGTAGCGAGCTTGGCTGAACGCACCTGGCCCAGCTGTACGG
>NZ_JABXGF010000141.1:0-274 GCF_025407985.1 Curtobacterium sp. C2H10
GAGCGGCAGCGCGTGGCTGATTGAGCAGAACCACGGCTTAAAGCTGCCGCGCATGCTGCAGCAGGATTTCAGCCTGCACGTGCAGCGCGAAACCGATAGCCACGGCAAGGAGATGACGCAAAACGCACTGTGGCAGCTGTTCCGCGAGCGCTACGGCCTGGTGGCGGCACCGCCGCTGGCGCTGCTGGATTATAAAAGCGACGGCCAGCAGGACGGCCAGCTCTCGCTGCAGGCGACGCTCAGGGCCTGCGGAGAGAGCCGCAGGCTGCAGGGG
>NZ_JABXGF010000142.1:0-273 GCF_025407985.1 Curtobacterium sp. C2H10
GTCGATGACCATTACCGAAAAAGGCTACTGTATCGAGCCGGGCAGTGGAAAACTGGATCTGCAACACGAGGCGATCCGTGCCGATCTGGCCAATCCCGGCCAGCCGGCCACCGTACCCGGCATTCTGGTGGAGGCGCTGCGTCTGCGTCTTGAACGCGGCCTGCCCGCCTTCACCCTGCTCTCCTGCGATAACATTCCGGAAAACGGCCATGTGCTGCGTAACGCAATAATCGGGTTGGCGCAGGAGCGTGACGGCATGCTGGCCGAGTGGAT
>NZ_JABXGF010000143.1:0-271 GCF_025407985.1 Curtobacterium sp. C2H10
GGTCAGCAGAGAGCGTCCAATCACGACTTTTTGCTGGTTGCCGCCGCTGAGGGCCTGAATTTCCACCTCCGGGGAGGAGACCTTAATCTACAGGCTGCCAATGGTGCTGGCGACGACGGCCTCCTCTTCTTTATCCGCGATGGTCAAGCCGCGCTGTAAGCGTCGCCACAGGCTGGCGATCGTTAGGTTGCTGGCAACCGAGGAGATAGGGAAAATACCGGTCCGCTTACGGTCCTCCGGTACCAGGCTCATGCCCATGCGGATTCGTTCG
>NZ_JABXGF010000144.1:0-271 GCF_025407985.1 Curtobacterium sp. C2H10
GCTTAAGGCCAGGGCGCTGGTATAGCGTTCAGGCGAATTAAAGAGGATTAATCATGAGCAGAACTATTTTTTGTACTTTCCTGCAGCGCGAAGCGGATGGCCAGGATTTCCAGCTCTACCCGGGCGATCTCGGCAAACGCATCTATAACGAGATCTCCAAAGAAGCCTGGGCCCAGTGGCAGCACAAGCAGACCATGCTGATCAACGAGCAGAAGCTCAACATGATGAACGTAGAGCACCGCAAGCTGCTGGAGCAGGAGATGATTCAGTT
>NZ_JABXGF010000145.1:0-271 GCF_025407985.1 Curtobacterium sp. C2H10
GTGTTGAGCACCGCAATCCCCGCCGCAAAATCGATAAACTCCCGGCCTTCAATATCCCACAGCGTCGCGTTCTCGGCCTTTTGCGCGTAGAAGTCGCACATGACGCCCACGCCACGCGGCGTCGCCTGCTGTCGACGCTGATTAAGATCGTTATTTTTCACCCGCCTTCTCCCTATATGAATTTAGTAAGTCATGCCTGTCTAAAAACAATAGCGCCTGCCCGGCATTCAAGCCCAGCGGAAGAAGAAATTAATATGGTTGAAGCCTGGAG
>NZ_JABXGF010000146.1:0-270 GCF_025407985.1 Curtobacterium sp. C2H10
GCGTGGCGGGCTTCGGTGGGATCGTACAGCCGGAGGAGGAAAGGGCGCAGCCCGGCCATCGCCTGTTCGCGCATGATCTGCAGTCCGGCTTCGACGGAGGGCAGCTCCAGGGTGTCGTAAAGACGCGTTTGCGGCAGCGGGAATATCTTGAGCTGCACCGAGGTTACTACGCCCAGCGTTCCTTCGGCGCCGATAAATAGCTGGCGTAGATCCGGCCCCATCGCCGCGCGCGGCGAGGCTTGCAGCCGTACCTTTTCACCCGTTGCGAGG
>NZ_JABXGF010000147.1:0-270 GCF_025407985.1 Curtobacterium sp. C2H10
CATCCAGACCTCCCGCGCCGGCCTCGATAACCCGAGCAAGCCCATCGGCGTGTTCATGCTCGCCGGCACCTCCGGCGTGGGCAAGACCGAAACCGCCCTGGCCCTGGCCGAAGCCATGTACGGCGGCGAGCAGAACGTCATCACCATCAACATGAGCGAGTTCCAGGAAGCCCACACCGTGTCCACCCTCAAGGGCGCGCCACCGGGCTACATCGGCTACGGCGAAGGCGGCGTGCTGACCGAAGCCGTGCGGCGCAAACCGTACAGCGT
>NZ_JABXGF010000148.1:0-270 GCF_025407985.1 Curtobacterium sp. C2H10
GCGTCTGCGCGTTTAAATTCTCGACGTTCGAAGCCACTCCCGGCCGCTTCCCGCGGGTCGAGGAGGACGATCTGCTGCACGCGTTCCAGCTGATCGCCCCGAGCGGCTTAGCCTGCGCGGTGCACAATCAGATGCAGGAGATGACGCGCAAAAACATCCAGCGCATGGTTGCTGAAAACGATACCGGCTGGGACGCGTTCATGCGCGCGCATACGCCGCTGATCGAAGATCTGGCCACCGCGCAGCTGTATGAAATTGGCGCGGTTACCG
>NZ_JABXGF010000149.1:0-269 GCF_025407985.1 Curtobacterium sp. C2H10
CTCCTGCACCTTGGCGACCGCTTTGTCATCAATCAGCGGCCCGGTGGTGACGCCGCTTTGCAGGCCATCGCCGAGCCGCAGCTTTTCCACCGCCTGCTGCAGCTTTTCGGCAAAGCGTTCGTAAACGCCCTCCTGCACGTACAGGCGATTGGCGCAAACGCAGGTCTGCCCGGCGTTACGGAACTTGGAGGCCAGCGCGCCCTCAACCGCTTTATCGAGATCGGCATCGTCAAATACGATAAACGGCGCGTTGCCGCCCAGCTCGAGGG